>NZ_JBHZAH010000008.1:0-26424 GCF_042754225.1 Rhodococcus sp. NPDC059234 | reverse complement strand
ACCACAGCTGTCCCGACCACCACGGTCGCCGCGACCACGACTCGACCGACTACTACTCGGCCAACCACGACGACCCGGCCTGCAGGAGTCGTGGTGGTACCGCCCGTCGTGCCGCCTGCGGTGCCACCCGGACCGCCACCGGCCGTGCCCGCACCTCCGGCTGCCGGTGCGCCCGCACCCGGCGCACCCGGCGCACCCGGCGCACCCGGCGCACCCGCAGCACCCGGCTCGCCCGCAGCACCCGGCGCACCCGCAGCACCCGGCGCACCCGCAGCACCCGCAGCGCCCGCAGCACCTGAGGCACCCGCGGCGGACGCACCCGCTGTCGCCCCGGCTCGGTCCGACTCCCCGACGGAGCATGTGGCGGCCGCAGCGCCCCGCGGTCTGCGCGCCTCCTCCAGCAACAGCGGCAGCGGCAGCACCGACGACACCGACACCGTCGAACTGGCCGCGTCGACCCGCCACGGCGGTGACGTCGGTGCCGCGGCAGCCGGCGTGAGTGCCGTCCTCCTGGCTGCGGGCGCAACGGGATTCGCGAGCTTCCGCAGCGCACGCGCCACTCGTACGCGGCTCAATGTCGCCCGGGCCGAGTTCCTGGGGCCCGCTTCCTGATGGCGGCTTCAGACGGCACCACACGTCCGGTGCGCTCGCACCGGCGCGTTCTCGCGGCAGTCGACGCCGTCCTGGACATGGCGGCGCAGACCCACGCCGTCACCATCGAGGACATCGCCCAGGCCCTCGCCGCCTCGCGTCGACGCCCCATCGAGATCGAGATCGCGGACCTCGGCCCCGGTGTGTGGGGGCAGCGCCGGGAGTTCCCCGACCACGACGAGATCGTGCTCGCTCGCAGCCTCCCCAGTATCGACCGCACCCTCGCCCACGAGATCGGACACATCGTCTTCCGGCACCCCGGCGCGGCGATCGCCGAGACCACCCTGGCCGCCGACGACGACCTGATCGCGTACATGCTGAGCCAGCGGGCAGCGAGTTCGTCGGACCTGACTGCCGAGGCGCTGCACGAGTGGGAGGCCGAAGCGTTCGCGGTGCGCCTGTTGCAGAGGCTCGGGCATTTCGAACGCGATCAGAACTGGCGCCCGTTGCTCTGCTACGACGAGGCGCTCGGATGATCACCTGGCTGACAGCCTTCGTCTGCTCGACCGCGGTGGGGGCCCGCATCGGACGGCTGACGGTCCGCCCACCCTCGCTCGCCCGGGTGTCGATCGCGGTCGCGGCCATCGCGGTCACCGCCGCGGCGACGATCCGCACCTCCACCGTCACCGAGGTGCTCGACGGGTGGCGCTCCGGCGCCGCGGCCACCACCTTCGAGATCTGCTGGATCGTGTTCGGTGCGGCCACCGCCCTGATCGCCGCGGCCTCGTTCCCCCGGCTCAGCCGAGGCCCGCAATGGCCGCTCCCTACGGCCTTCGCCGCGGTCGCGATCGCCGTCACCGCGAACGAGCTACGCGGACCCGACCACCACCGCCTCACGGACCTCTTCCTCACCGCGACGTCGGCATTCGCGGTGGTCGCGGGGCTCCGCTACGTGCGCTGGAACCCGCTCGGACGCGCGATCGGACTGTTCTGCGCGGGGAGCATGGTCGTCGCCGGCATCGGCCTCCTCGCGTTGACCGACCCGACCTCGCAGCACCTGGCCCCCGATCTCACGTGGTGGACCGTGGCCATCGTGCTGATCAGCGCGGCGTGTTCGTCCGTGATGATCGAGGCGTGGTGTCGCGCCCAACTCGACCTGCGCCGCACCCGTCGGCTGTGGACCGCGTTGACCACCGCCCACCCCGAACTGCTCGACACCGACTACCGGTCCGCGACCGCCACGCTGACGGCCAGCGACCGCATCTCCCAGATCCTCGACGGGCTCTACCTGCACGCAGGCGCCGGCATGTTCCAGCCCGAACCGACGACACCGCCCGCGGGCCTGCCCGAGCACGCCGCCGCCGTCGCCGAGTGGCTGCACCGCCACGACGCCGAGCCGATCGACCCGGCTTGGCTCGCCGCGCCCGACTCGGTCAGCGACCGTCGATGGATCGGCGCGGTGTGCGCCGCGTACAACTCCCCCGGCCAATCCGGCATCTGAGGTCCGTCGTGCGATAGCGTGCCTCCGGTGAGTGCACGTGGACTGACCCGACAGGCACTGATCGCCGCGGCCGCGATCGCGCTGGTCTGTGCGCCGGTGGCCGCGGCCCAGCCCACGCCCGTGGACCCCTCCGCCGGCACCACCACCAGCGCCCCGTTCACCACCCCGAACACCGACAACTGCCCGCAGCGGAGCGTCCCGCCGAAGGCGATCGACCAGTCCGAGGTGCCGGCGCCGGGCCGACAGGCACCGGCCCCTCTGCCGGTCCCCGACGACCCGGTCGGCGGCAAGCGCCTGGGCGAGTGCGGTGCGATCAGCGCCTCCGGAACACCCCCGCTGCCGGCCGACATCTCCGCGACCGGCTGGGTGCTCGCCGACCTCGACTCCGGCAAGGTCATCGCCGCCAAGGACCCGCACGGTCGGTACCGGCCCGCCAGCACCATCAAGATGTTGCTCGCGCTGGTCGCACTCGACGAGCTGGACCTCGACAAGACCGTCGTCGCCACCGCCGACGACGCCAACGCCGAGGGCAGCGCCGTGGGGCTCGGCAAGAACGGGCGCTACACCAATCGCCAGCTCTTCCAGGGGCTGGTGATGGCGTCGGGCAACGATGCCGCCCACGCGATCGCCGTGCAGCTGGGCGGCCTCGACGCCGCCGTCGCGAAGATGAACGCCCGCGCCCGCGCGCTCGGCGCCCTCGACACCCGGGCCGCGACGCCCTCCGGACTGGACGGGCCGGGGATGTCCAGTTCCGCCTACGATCTCGCCGTCATCTTCCGGGCGGCCATGCACAACAAGACTTTTGCGGACCTGGTCCACACCGAGACGGTCCAGTTCCCCGGATTCCCGAAGGACCCGACCAACCCGGACGACGTGGACCATCCGCCGTTCACGCTGTCGAACGACAACAAGCTGCTCTACAACTACGACGGCGCTCTCGGAGGCAAGACCGGGTACACCGACGACGCCCGTCAGACCTTCGCCGGGGCCGCGGAGAAGGGCGGGCGCAGGCTCGCGGTCACCCTGATGGCCGGCGACGTCAAGCCGATCCGGCCGTGGGAGCAGGCCGCCCGACTGCTCGACTACGGCTTCGCCCTGCCCGCCTCGACCTCCGTGGGCACGCTGGTCGAACCGGACGGCGACGCCGCGGCGGAGGTGACCCTCGCCGCGCCGCCGGACGAGCAGTCCCAACGTGCGACCGGGGCGGTGAGTGCGTCGGCGGCGAACTCCGGCGCCGGTAACCGGGTGTCCGGTACGACGGTCGCGTTGATCGGCGGCATCGTCATCGGCGTGCTGCTGCTCGCCGCGCGCCGACTGCAGCGTCGCCACCGCTGACCGCGGCCGACGCCCTCCCTCGGCTCAGCGGCGGTCCCGCCGCCGCCGGAAGAACCCGCCGAGACCGAGCGCCGCGACCGCACCCGCACCGACGAGGGCGAGCGCCTCGGCCGCGCTGGGACCCTTCGGCGGCGGCGCGGTGATCTCGATGACCGCGGGATCCGGCGGCGGAACATAGGCCTGACGAACGTTCTCCCGCGCCGTCGCGGCCCACGCGGTGGAGAAGAGCACGAGGCGGGCCGTGAAGTAGACGAACACGAGCAGACCGATGATGGGACCGAACGCTGAGCCGGCCGGTCCGCTGGTGACGGCCCTGAGGTAGATCGCGCCGAGCCGCTTGAACACCTCGAATCCGATCGCGGCGAACAGCGCGGCGCGGGCCGCGCTGCGCACCGTGATCGGCTCGCGGGGCAGTCGCGCGATGACCCAGACGAACAGCGCCCAGGTGGCCGCGATCGCCAGCAGGGAGGACAACACCTGCACGGCGGTCTGCACCCACCCGAGGTGGTCGATGCCCAACCATTCCAGCACCGTGCGGGTGACACCGCCGTCCGCGAGCACGGACAGTCCGATCGACACCACGACCGCGAGCAGCAGACCGACCAGCTTGGTCAGGTCGACGAGCTTCGTGCGTACGAAGCCGGTGCTCGGATGGCGCTGGTCCCACATCGCGCTCAGGGCCTCGCGCAGGTTCGCCATCCACCCGAGACCCGAGTAGGCGGCAACGACCAGACCGAGGACACCCACCGTCCTGCGCGCGGCGATCGCCGAGTCGATCAGCTGGTTGATCTGGACGCCGAGCTCCCCCGGCATCGCCTTGCTGATCGAGTCGTGGATGGTCGTGAGCAGCTCGGGGTGCTCCACCAGCACGAAGCCGGTGACGGCGAACGCAACCATCAGCAGCGGGAACAGCGCGAACACACTGAAATACGTGATCCCGGCGGCGAAGTAGTCGCCCTTCTGCTGCTGATAGCGCCCGCCGGCCCGAACCATGTGGTCCAGCCACGGGCGTGCCGCACGTTGACGCTCGAGAAACGCCATCAGGTCCGGCACCGACGGTTCACCCCTTCTGCGGAAGGAAACCCACCTTGTCATACACGGTGGCCAGCGTCCGGGAGGAGACCTCACGCGCCCGCTCCGCGCCCGCGTCGAGGATGCGGTCCAGCTCGGCCGGATCGGCGAGGTAGCCGTCCACCTTCGCCTTGAGCGGGGTCACGAACTCGACGAGGACGTCCGCGGTGTCGGACTTCAGGTCGCCGTAGCCCTTGCCCTCGTAGCCCCGCACCAGATCCTCGACACTCCGGCCGGACAGCGCCGACTGGATGGTCAGCAGGTTGCTCACGCCCGGCTTGGCCTCGCGGTCGAAGCGGATCTCGCGCTCGTTGTCGGTGACCGCGGACTTGATGCGCTTGGCGGAGACCTTCGGGTCGTCGAGCAAGTTGATCAGCCCGGCCTCCGAGGCAGCGGACTTGCTCATCTTCGACGTCGGATCCTGCAGGTCGTAGATCTTGGAGGTGCCCTTGATCATCTGCGCCTCCGGGATCACGAACGACTTGCCGAAGCGGGTGTTGAACCGCTGCGCCAGGTCGCGTGCCATCTCGAGGTGCTGGCGCTGGTCCTCGCCGACCGGCACCCGCTGCGGGCGGTAGAGCAGGATGTCGGCGGCCATCAGCACCGGGTAGGTGAACAGGCCGACGGTCGCGGCCTCGGTGCCCTGCTTGGCCGACTTGTCCTTGAACTGGGTCATCCGGCTCGCCTCACCGAATCCGGTGATGCAGTTGAGCACCCACGCGAGCTGAGCGTGCTCGGGCACCTGGCTCTGCACGAACAGCGTGGACTTGGCCGGGTCGATGCCAAGGGCGAGCAGCTGCGCGGCGGCCACCTTCGTGCGCTTGCGCAGCTCCTTCGGGTCCTGCGGGACGGTGATCGCGTGCAGGTCGGGGATGAAGTAGAAGGCGTCGAACTCGTCCTGCAGCGGCACCCACTGGGCCAGCGCGCCGAGGTAGTTGCCGAGGTGGAACGAGTCCGCGGTCGGCTGGATGCCGGAGAGCACCCGGTGCCGGGTGGTGGGAGCGGAGGGCGCGGAACCAGGTGCAGACGATTCGGGACTCGACATGGCACCGATCCTTTCATGCCTCCAGGTGGGCCGGACCGCCGCGGGTGCCAGGCCAGCGTCGCGCCAGATCGCCTGCCGCACCAGCCTCCGCCTGCAGGATCAGCCGGACGTCGGCGTCGTCGAGAGCCTCGGCGAACCAGCCCAGCTCGCCCGGCGCGGAGGCGAGCAGGGCGTCGCCGTCGCGGACCACGACCACCAGCCCGCGCGAGTCCCCGAGCCAGTCCGGGCTGTCGCGCAGACACTCGTCGAAGGCATCCTTGTTGCCGCCGAAGTAGTACGGGAACTGCAGGGCCGCCGCGAACTCGTCGAACACCGCGGCGACGGTCGGCATCTTCGTACCGCGCACCAGACGTGCGGTGTAGCCGGCCCGGGTCAGCGCGAGCGCCGCGTTGTCAGCGGCGCGCGCGATGCCGGGCAGTACGCCGGCCGTGCGGGTGGGGTCGGTGGCGAACTCGGTGAGCGTGGTCATCAGCGCATCCTCGCGAAGCTGGTGTAGTGGTCGGCGGTGTACCAGGCCGACCCGTTGCTACCGGTGACTATCCGCTCCGCGTCGCGGGTCTCGCCGCGTTTCTTCGGGTTCACGTCCCATTCCCGGTAACTGACCTTGACTCCGCCCGGGTCCGTACGCGGCAGGGTGCCGTCGCGGTTCTGCCAGGTGTCGCCGCCCTTGGTTCCCGGGGCGTTCGCCGAGCCGGGCCAGCGACCGGCGTCGACCTCTGCGAGCGTGGCCCAGGCCGCCTGGGTGATCGCCGCGGGAACGACGCCCCGCGGTCCCGCGGTCACCGGCGCCGCGGTTCGGCTGGCCGGACCGGCCGAGGTGGCCGCGGAAGCAGGCGCGGACCCGGTCACGGCGGTTGCCGATGTGCTCGTCGTTGCGGACCCCGACGCGTCCTCCGCCGTGTACGGACCGCCCAACACATAGGCCAGCACGCCCACCAGCACGGCCAGCAACACCCCGACGACGACGCGCGAGCGCGTCCCCAGCCGGCTCATCGGTACTGCACCGTCACCGGTGCGTGATCCGACCAGCGCCGGTCGTAGGACTCGGCGCGCTCGACCACCGCCTCCTTCGCCCGTTCGGCGAGCGCCGCGGTGCACACCTGGTAATCGATGCGCCAGCCGGAGTCGTTGTCGAACGCCTTGCCGCGGTAGGACCACCAGCTGTACGGACCCGGCAGGTCGGGATGCAGCTCACGCACGACGTCGACCCAGCCGAACTCGCCGAACACCGAACCCATCCACGCGCGTTCGTTCGGCAGGAACCCGGAGTTCTTCGTATTCCCCTTGTGGTTCTTCAGGTCCAGCTCGGTGTGCGCGATGTTCCAGTCCCCGCACACCACCACGTGCCGGTCGGCGGCGAGCGCCGCCGCAGCCGTCGCGGCGAGGTGGCGGCCGAACGAGTCGAGGAAGCGTTCCTTCTCCTCCTGCCGCGGAGTGCCTGCCTCGCCGGACGGCAGGTAGAGGCTCGCGACGGTCAGCTCGCCGAAGTCGGCTTCCAGGTACCGGCCCGCGTCGAGGAACTCGTCGTCGCCGTGACCGACGCGGACCGCCTCGGCGGGCCTGCGCGAGAGCACGGCGACGCCGTTGCGGCCCTTCGCCGACGGCTCGGCCGAGGCGAGGTGCCAGCCTCCGTCCAGAGCCGGCGCCAGCGTGGCCCGCAGCTGCTTGTCGTCGGCCCGCGTCTCCTGCAAGCAGATCACGTCCGCCTCGGTGGCGTCGATCCACTCGAGCAGCCCCTTCTTCGCTGCAGCGCGGACCCCGTTGACATTGACAGTCGTGATGATGTGCGGCACGGCAGGAACCGTATCCGACCGACCCGACACATCCCCCGTCGCTTCGCTCGCCGACACATCCCCCGTCGCTTCGCTCGCCCGGCAGTCGCGGCGCGCTACCGCAGTGTCCTGGCGAGTTCCGCGACGCCGCCCTGCCCGTCCACCCAGTCCTTGAACTCCTTCAGCCCGGCGTCACGGCTGACGACCGGCCGATAACCGAAGTCGCGCTCGGCGGCGCCGGTGTCGAAGGTCGCGCTGCGGGTGAGCAGGGCGACCACGTACCGCGACAGGGGCGGCGACCAACGCTGGGCGACGTACGGTATCCGCCAGATCGCCTCGCTGACGCCCACGGCCGCGGCGAGCACCCGCGGGTTCGGCCGCCGGCTCGGGGGCGCGAACCCGAACAGCCGCGAGACCTCCCCCACGAAGTCCCACACGTCGGTCCGCTCGGCGTCGGCAACGTAGTACGCACGGCCGCCGACCCGGTCCGACGCCGCGGCCCGCACACACGCGTCGACGATGTTGTCGACGTGACACAGCGACGTGTACACCGTCGCGCCGCCGGACAGATCCGGCAGCGCACCCCGGGACGCCTTGGCGAGCAGCCGGACGATCGGGCCGGACCGGTCCCCCGCGCCCCAGATCGCACGCGGGCGCAACGCACACGTGGTCAGGTCCCGACCGTTCGCCGCGAGCACCCGCCGCTCGGCCGCCGCCTTGGTCTCGGAGTACAGGTTCAGGTACCGCACCGGGTACGGCATCGACTCGTCGACGTCGATCTGGTCGCCACCGTCGTACTCCATCAGGGCGCTCGGGCTGGAGACGAACACGAATCGGGACGTCCCGCTGCGACGAGCAGCGTCGATCAGGTCCACCGTCGCCTGCACGTTCTCGGTCCAGAACTGTTCGCGGACACCGCGTTCGTCGACCCGCGCGGCGCTGTGGAACACCACGTCCACGTCGCGGGTCGCCGCACGCAGCGACTCCCGGTCGGAGAGGTCCCCGTAGACCAGCGTCAGCCGGGAGGTGTCACCGAGATCGCGCAGGTCACTTGTGGGCCGAACCAGCACCGACACGTCCATCTCGCCGTCCGCGAGCAGTCGCCGCGTCAACGCCCCGCCGAGGAATCCGCTCGCCCCGGTCACCAGTGCCCTCACCGCACCCCTCCTGTCATCGCTGAGTCTTCCACCAGGTCGCACCGAGAAGCATCGTCATCGCGACGACCTTGCCGTCCGAATGCCCCAGTCGGCGACCGTGTTTCAGCGCCATCGGGACCTGCGCCGCGTGCGCACCGACGCTCAGCGCGACATCCGTCCACCACAGGACACGCAACGTCCTGCCCTCGAACGGACGAAACAGGCCGATCGCCAGGAACAGCCAGCCCAGCACCGGAACCGTCCGCAGCAGCAGCACGCGGGTGCCCGTCATCGGCCCGCCTTCGCCAGTTGCCGCCCAGCCCACACCGACAACTGCTCACGGCCGATCTTCGCGTTGTGACGGATGTCGACCGGGAATCCCGGATGGAACAGGAAGAACTCGACGCGCTCGGTGACGTGACTCTGTGCGCCCAGTTCGCGCAGTTCGCGCTCGATCCTGGCTCGCTCGCCGGCCCGGACGCCCGGTTGCAGTTCCACGCACAGCACCGGACGTCGGTCGTCGTCGCGACCGACGCCGACGAGCGCGGTACGCGCCACGTCGGGAACGGCGTTGAAGATCTGTTCGCACTGCACGGTGAACAGGGTTCCGTCGGCCGTCCGCACCCGCTGACTCTTGCGTCCGCAGAACCAGATTCGGCCGGCCTCGTCGATCCAGCCGAGGTCGCCGGTGCGGTGCCAGACCCGGTCCCCGTCGCGAATCTTCCCGAGTGCGTTCGCCTCGGCGGGCCAGTGGTAGCTGGTACTGACATTGGGTCCGGCCACCACGATCTCGCCGATGCCGCCCGCCGCCACGCCCTCCGCGGAGCGGTCCGGAACGGGACCGTCCGTGATCGCGATGATCCGCGCCTGCAACCCCGTTGCGGGGCGGCCGAGGCAGGTCCCGGCGCCCGCCTGGGTTCGACCGACGAGCTCGCCGAGGAGTTCGCGGGATTCGATCGCCGACATCGGCAACGCCTCGGTCGAGCCGTACCCCGCCGACACCTCACCGTCCTCGGGCAGCATCTCGCGCAGGCCGGCGATCGCGTCGTGCGGAACCGGTGCGCCGCCGGAGAACACCGACCGCACCGACGACAGCGCGACGGCGTGCTCGCGCCCGTACCGCACCAGCGGCACCAGCACGGCGGGCGAGGCGAACAGCGTTCGCACCTCGAACCGGTCGATCGCGTCGACCACGTGGGCCGGGTCCACCTCGCCGACCCGGCCCGGGGTGATCGGCGGGAGCACGCACCGCGACCCCAGCATCAGGTCGAGCACCCCGAAGATCGGCAGCGTGATCAGCGAGGTGCCCGGCGGCACCCGGTCGCGGGCCTCGTCGACCTGCTCGAGCATGGCGGCGAGGTTTCCGTGGGTGAGGTTGACCGCCTTCGCCGGGCCGGTGCTCCCGGTCGTGAAGGCGATCATCATCACCTCGTCGTCGGGTGCGGCGGGCGTCGACGCGACCGGGCGGTCCGGGGTGCGCCCCCACGACCGCAGGCTGTGCCCTCCCCAGGCGCGGCGCCCGACGGTCACCGTCACCCGCACCGTGGCGAAGGTGCGGCGGAAGGCCAGACGAAGCAGGTGCGCCTTCGGTATCCCCACGAATGCCTGCGGCGCCACCGACTTCAGGCACCGCAGCATCGGGCGCAGACCCATTCCCGGATCGATCACCACCGGCACCGCGGACACCTTGAGCAGCCCGAACATGATCGCGTAGAACTCCGGCCCCGGGGTCACCAGCAGCAGCGTGCGCATGCCCCGGCCGATCCCGCAGTCCTCGAAACGCTGCGCGAGCAGATCGGACCACTCGTCGAGTTCGCGGTACGACAGTCGCTCGTATCGCGGTGCACCCGAGTCGGTTCCGCCGACCGAATGGATCACCGCCTCGCGGCCGGGGTGCTCCGCCGCGATAGTGCGGAGCCGCTCGACGGAGCCGCAGTGTGCCCGTGGTGGTGCCGTCGTCACTGCGGCGGCGCCAACCGGTAGACGACGGCGGCGGCGCTCGGCCCCGCCCCCGCGGCGACGAACAGGACGCGGTCGTAGCCGGCGAGCAACGCGTCCTCGGCGGCGTGGTGGTATGCCACCGTGAGCGCCGCGGTGTGCGCGTCGCCCTGCACCTCGCCGCTGCCGATCACCGAGTCACCGGGCAGTCCGAGCCGCCCGGCGAGCAGCGCGCCGAACCCCTCGGTGGGCCGCGAGCAGATCAACGCCGTCCGGCGGGGATCCGTGTCGGCACCCATCGCCGAGGTCGCGGCCGAGGTCGCCACCTCGAGGAGTCGTTGCTCGAAACCTTCCTCGCGCACCACGTGGACGAGGGAGCGGCCGTGCACCCCCATCGTCGACATGTCCGCGAAGCCCTCGGTGGCGGGGGATCCTTCGGACTCCGCGACCGCGACCGGACCGAAGCCCTCCGGTCCGTCCGTCTTCTCGAGCAGCAACGCCGCACCGGCCGTCACGAACGGGAAGTCCGCGGCCGGACGGCGCCGCTGCAGTGACGGATGCGTGTCGCCCGAGACTACGAGAACGTGCTCGGCACTGTCGGTTTCGAGCAGGGCGGTGGCCACCTGCACTGCGTTGAGCACACCGCAGGCGCCGTTCATCAGGTCGAAGGAGAACGATCGGGCGACGCCGTCCGGGTACTCCAGCCCGATTCCCGCTTCCCGCTGAATCAGCGCGGCAATGGACGGTTCGAACAGGTTCGAGTCGCGGTAGATGCCGGTGTTGACCAGCACCCCGACCTGCTGGGCCTCGATGCCCGCGGCCGCCATCGCGGCCCGCGCCGCGCGGGCCGAGTGCTCGATGATGCTGGTGGTCACGGCGGGAACACTCACGCCGGTGGACTTGATGGCGATACCCATGACGAGTCAGACCTCCAGGGACGAAATCGTGGCGGACACGTAGCCGGTGACGATGCCGGAGGCGGCCGGGACCATCAGGATCTTCGACCCCTTGGGTACCGCCTTGTCCTTCAGGTGGTCGTGCAGGACGACGAAGTGGGACGTGCTCGAGGTGTTGCCGTACTTCTCCACCACATTGAGCGGCGGCGGCATCGGCGTCTCGAACTCACGCTCCCCCAGCGCGTTCAGCATCAGCACCGCCGAGGCGCCGAACTGGTGGTGGATGACGAAGTCGAACTCCTCGTCGGCGAAGGTGCGCCCGCGCGCGGCGAGGAACTCCTTCTGCGCGTTCGTCCACAGCAGGAATCGGGACTCGTTGTGCATCTTGCGGTTGTCGGTGTACAGCGCGATGCCGGCGGTCCTGTCGCTCGGCATACCCAGGCACAGGTTCGAGTACTCGGAGGCCGTCATCATCTCGATGTAGTCGATCTTGTCGTCGTCGTCGACGGCGCGGTCGAGCACCACCGCCGCGCCCGAATCGCCGACGGACAGTGAGGCGAATTGCAGGTCGTACTTCTCCGAGATCTCGCTGACCGCGGTCGACGAGATCGGGGTGATGTGCTCGCCGCTGACCACGAGACCGGTGCGCGCCGCACCGGAACGAATCATCCGATCGAGCACGTAGACGCCGCTGAGCATGCCGGCGCAGGCATTGGACAGGTCGAACGTCACCGCGCCACGAATGCCCAGTTCCTTGGCCAGCATCGAGGCGAAGGACGGTTCGAGGTACATGGTGTCGCGATTCTTGCTGCGCGAGATCGACGTCGAGATGATCACGTCGATCTCGTCCGCTCGGTAGCGGGACCGGCTCAGCGCGTCCCGGGCGGCGTTGAGCGCCAGGGTGAACGAGTCCTCGTAGCTGTCCGCTCGGGTGTCGGAGACGCGTCGGTCCACGACGCCGGTGACGGCCTCGAAATCGAAGGGCGGCGTCGTGGCGAGCCGGCCGACCAACTCCTTCGTACTCAGGACCGTGCTGGGCAGGTACGTACCTATCGATTCGAACCGGGACTTGGTCACCGTGGCTCCTCTGGGTCTGCCGGCCGATGTGGCCGCGGCGGTCGGGCGAGTGCGGAGATTTCCGGATAGTGCGGGGCGAAGACACCGAGCGCGGTGGCTCGTTCGAAGTTCGGGTGGTCGGAGTGGAGCGCGAGACCGGGCAGCGATCGTGCACCGAAGTAGCCACCGGGGCCGGCGCCGGCGAACGCCGGGACCGGCTCGAGCCGGTCGTCGAGCACCGCCTCGAGGTTCCGGACGAACAGGTTGTGGCACGCGCGTAGTCCGCGCAGCATGACGTCCTCGAAACGGTCGTCGGGGTCGATCGCGAACGGTTCCGTGTCGAGTACCGGACCGGTGTCGATGCCCGCGTCGACACCGTGCAGGGTCGCCGCGTACTCCGTTCGACCGTCGAGAATCGCGTGCACGACCGCGACCTGCGGCAGCCCGCGACAGTCGGGCAGCGGACCGTTGTGGACGTTGTAGATCCGCAGGTCCGAGCCGACCAGCCCCGGCCCGAGAATGGCGGGGTTGTTGATCGACCACACCACCTCGTCGGTGCACGCACCGATCAGGACGTCGGTGTGCATGTTGACGTCCGCCACGGACAGGTGCGGCACCGAATCGAGCCCTCGCGGGGGTACCGACCCGAGTGGGGTGCAGACCACGTCCACGACCACGCCGGTGTCGACGGCGTGCCGCACGGCCCGCCACAGCAGCGCCCCACTGCCGACCAGGATCACTGGGACGCGGGCACGCGGGCACGATGTGCCGCCTGCCGAACCCGGCCCAGCGTCAACCGGTGCACGAGATCCTCGAGGTCCGCCACGAACCCGACGTCGTTGCCGGCGCCCACGACCCGCCGCGAGACCTGCGAGAGCATCTCCACCGCGGCCAGCGAATCGCCACCGAGTTCGTAGAAGTCGGTGGCGTCGTCGAGGGTCGACACGTCGACCATCAGGACCGACGCCCAGATCTCGGCAATGTCGTCGACCGGTGCCGAGGCGCCCACCGACCCGGGATCGGCGTGACCTTCCAGGGTCGCCGCATCGAGTTTGCCGTTGGCGGTCAACGGAATGTCCTCGACGACATGGAATTCGGCGGGGATCATGTACGTCGGCAGCGACCGAGACAGGTAGTCACGCAGCGCACCGGCATCCGGCACCGGATCCCCCTCGCGGACCAGGTACGCGACGAGCACGTTGTCGCCGCGATCGGCGCGCCGCACGGGGACCACCGCCACCCGCGCGAGCGCGGGATGGGCCGCGAGGGCGGCCTGCACCTCGCCCGGTTCGACCCGGTTGCCCCTGATCTTGACCTGACTGTCGACGCGGCCGGCGAACTCGAGTTCACCGCCGGGCAGGACACGACCGAGATCGCCTGTGCGGTAGACCCGCTCGCCACCGGGCAGGGTGACGAATCGCCCAGCGGTCAGGTCCGGTCGGTGCAGGTAGCCACGTCCGACCTGCGGCCCGCCGAAGTACAGTTCGCCGATCTCGCCCTCGCGCACCGGACGGCGGGTCGCGTCGAGCACGTGCACCGTCGTGTCCAGGGTGGGTCGACCGATCGGCACCGGCGCCACCCCGCCCGCATCAACGGCCTCGATCTCGCGTGCCGTGCACACGATCGACATCTCCGCGGGCCCATAGCTGTTGAGGAGCCGGCAGTCCGGACCGAACAGCGCGCGGGCGGCGGCGGCCAACGGCTCGTGCAGTGCCTCGCCCCCGATGCTCACCGCGCGCATCTCGGCCGGTTCCAGCCCGAGCCGAACCACCACCTCGAGCAGGCTCGGCGTCACCATGGCCGTGTTCACCGTGAAACCTTCGAAGATCTCGGTCAGCGTGAGGTGATTCACCTCGCCGGGCACGAGAACGACGGCGCCACCCGAGAGCAACGGGAGAAGCAGTGCCGCACAAGCCATGTCGGCGGCCTGAGTGTGATAGTGCGCGAACCGCGTCGCCGGACCCAGCCGGTACAGGTCGGTGACCGCACCCAGCAGGTTCACGATGCCCCGGTGCTCGACCTGGACGCCCTTCGGCCTCCCGGTGGACCCGGAGGTGTAGGTCACGTAGACGACGTCGTCCGGCTCCGCGAGATCGGTTGCGACGACCGACTCGTGGTCGGGACGGGTCGGGATGGCCTCGAGTACCACACCCTCCACCCCGGCCAGCCCGTCCCGCACGGCGAACTCCCGCTCCACGAGGGCGCACCGCACGGCGGCCTCCTCGAGAACACCGCGGATGCGTTCGTCCGGATGGTGCGGGTCCAGGGCGAGAAAGGCCGCTCCCGCCTTGAGGATTCCGAGATGACCCGCGACGGACGCGGGGGTCCGTCGGGCCAGGATCGCGACCAGGTCCCCGCGCCGCACGCCGCGCCCGCGCAGGTCCGCGGCGACCGCATCGGACCACGCGTCGAGCTCGCCGTAGCTCAGCTCGCCCTCGGGTCCGAGCACCGCGGGCGCCTCGGGCGTCGACCGCACGTGTTCCCGGAACACGCTGGTCACGGTCCGGCCGTCGGCCTGCTCGCTCGGCGCGGCGGCGGCGCTCGGCGTCACGTCGGCGCCGAGCGCGTCCTCGATCCGGTCGAGCAGCCGGTCGAGCCGATGCGCGACGCCCGCACCGTTGCGGCAGGACACGGCCAGTTCGGTGCTACCCCCGGATTCCATCACCGTGACCGTCAACGGCACCATGCCGGTGTGCACCGGCAACCCGCTGACTCGGGTGGCGGTGAATCCCGGACAGCTCAGTTCGTCCAGATCGGTCGTCCCCGTGTGGGACACGATGGCCGAGACCAGGTTGTTGCCGGTTCGGGCGCCGAGGAACATGCCGGCCCGGAGGATCGCGCGGGCCGCGGCGGTCGGCATCTTCTGCAGCCCACCGTTGTTCATCTCGGCGAGCTCGCGCGACTCCACCATGCCGCGCAGGAGCCTGGCATGGATGCGGGACCAGCCGTCGCCGGGCACCGAGTCGAGGAACAGCGGCAGCGACAGATTCGCGGTCGACCGCAGCCCGCGGTCGTGCCTGCGAATGTCGACGGGAACCATGACCCGAGTCCGACGGCCGACCGCCTCGGTGATCACCTCGGCGATCCGCGCCACGGCCGCAGGCGTGGTCGACGCGACCGTGCGTCTGCGCCAGAGGAATTCGGGCTCGCCGCACACCGACCTCGTCCGCCCCAGCGGCGAGCGGGACCTCGGGATCATCACCGTGGGTGTGCCGCGGGTGCCGAGCCGCTCGACGAGCGTGTGGTCGGCGATGGTCTCGCGGGCGCCGAGGGGACGCTCACCGCGCAACAATCGGAACACCTCCGTCGCCCACAGGTGCATGCCCTTGCCGTCCATGACGCCGTGAAATGCCCTGAACACGACGGTGTTCGGGGTTCCGGTCAGGAGCAGGACCTCACAGGTCGGGCCGGCGACGGGGTCGAGGGGCCGGGTCAGCAGCGGGTGGTCGTCGAGGTTCTCTCCCGACAGGCAGGCGTCGGCGATCACGTGCACCGGCGGCGCGATCCCGCTGTCCACCCAGTCGTCCCCGCGCCGGACCAGCCGCGCTCCGGGGCAGGCCTGAGCGGCACCGGCGACCGCGACCGCGAGGTCCAGTTCGGTGATCTCGCCGTCACCCTCGACCAGCAACTGAATCGCGAACGGGGGCGCGAGAGTCTGCATGGCCAGGTACAGCCGTTCGGTCGGTGACACCGGCCGGGTGAATACGGGGGATGCCGAAGACAACGTCGCTCCTCGCCTGGTGGATTGGCGAATAGTAACGTGTTCCTACTGTCGGCGCGGGTCGTTCAGACGGACGTGGCCGGGCCCCGACCCGGCACGGCACGTGCGGAACGTCGCTGGAGCAGCACCGCGACGAACAGCACCACCAGGCCCGCGAGCGCCAGCAGCGACCCGACCGCGGCGGGTGCGGCGTACCCGAAACCTGCCGCGATCACCACGCCGCCGATCCACGCGCCGAAGGCGTTGGCGATGTTGAGTGCCGCATGGTTGAGCGAGGCCGCGAGGGTCTGCGCGTCGGCCGCCACGTCCATCAGCCTGGTCTGCAGGGCCGGGACCATCGCGGCACCGGCGAGTCCGATGAGGAACACGAACGCGAGCGCGGTGACGGGGTTGCGCACGGCGACGACGAACAGCGCCAGGATCACCGCCAGCGCGGTCATCGACACCGCCAGGCCCTTCATCAGCGCCCGGTCGGCCAGGTGCCCGCCGACGAGATTGCCGACGACCATGCCGAGTCCGTAGAGCATCAGCGCGACCGGAACGAACGACCGAGGCAGGCCGGACAGGTCGGTGAGGGTGGTGCTGATGTACGAGTAGACCGCGAACATCCCCCCGAAGCCGACCATGCCCATGATCAGTGTCATCCACACCTGCACCCGCCCGAGGGCGCCCAGTTCGGTGACGGGGTTGGTCGTCGGCATCGCGTCGAGCGTCGGTATCCAGGCGACCAGGGAGACGACGGTCGCCAGGCCGATGACCGCGACCAGGGCGAAGGCGCTGCGCCAGCCGAGGCTCTGCCCGAGCCAGGCCGCCACCGGCACCCCGACGACGTTGGCCACCGACAGTCCCATCATGACCATGGCGACGGCCTTGGCCCGTCTGCCTGGTTCGGCGAGGTGCGCGGCGACGAGCGCGGCGACCCCGAAGTACGCCCCGTGCGGCAGGCCCGCAACGAATCGAGCTGCCGTCAGCGTCGCGTACGAGGGTGCGAACACCGAGGCCGCGTTGCCGATCGTGAACGCGACCATGAGCGCGATCAGCAGGGTGCGGCGCGGTACTCGGGCCGTCGCGGCCGCGATCAGCGGGGCCCCGACGACGACGCCGAGCGCGTACGCGGAGATGACGTGGCCGGCAGTCGGCTCGGAGATGCCCAGGCCGGCCGAGATCTCCGGTAGCAGGCCCATCGCGACGAACTCGGTGGTGCCGATCCCGAATCCGCCGAGCGCGAGAGCGAGCATCGCGGGTCGGCGGGCAGCGCTCGCCGGCCCGGACGTGCGGGCGGCGGGGAGAGTCGGCGAAGCCACTCGTCGATTCTCCGCGCGTGAACGGCCGAAACTCCAAGCGAGCGGCGGTGACATCGCTCACCCGGACGCGAGGCGGGGCGCCCCGGATGTCCGGGACGCCCCTCCTCGCGGTGCAGCGGTCGGTGCTACTTGGCCGCGTGCGCCTTCTGCAGGTTCTCGTCGAGCGCGCCGAGGAACTCCTCGGTGGTCAGGTAGCCCTGGTCCCCGCCGACGAGCAGCGCGAGGTCCTTGGTCATCTGGCCGCCCTCGACGGTCTTGATGACGACGTCCTCGAGCTGCTGCGCGAAGTTGATCACCTCGGGGGTGTTGTCCAGCTTGCCGCGGTGCTCGAGACCCCGGGTCCACGCGAAGATCGACGCGATCGGGTTCGTCGAGGTGGGCTTGCCCTGCTGATGCTGACGGTAGTGGCGCGTGACGGTGCCGTGCGCGGCCTCCGCCTCGACCGTGCGGCCGTCCGGGGTCATCAGCACGGAGGTCATCAGGCCCAGCGAGCCGTAGCCCTGCGCGACGGTGTCGGACTGGACGTCGCCGTCGTAGTTCTTGCAGGCCCAGACGTAGCCACCCTCCCACTTGAGCGAGGAGGCGACCATGTCGTCGATGAGGCGGTGCTCGTAGGTCAGACCCGCGGCGTCGAACTCGGCCTTGAACTCTTCCTCGAAGATCCGCTGGAACTCATCCTTGAACATGCCGTCGTAGGCCTTGAGGATGGTGTTCTTGGTCGAGAGGTACACCGGGTAGTTCTGCTGCAGGCCGTAGGCCAGCGACGCACGCGCGAAGTCCTGGATGGACTTCTTGTAGTTGTACATCCCCATGACGACGCCGCCGTCCTCGGGAATCTTGCACACCTCGTGCTGGATCGGCTCGGAGCCGTCCTCCGGGGTGTACGTGATGGTGACGGTGCCGGCGCCGGGGACCTTGAAGTCGGTGGCGCGGTACTGGTCGCCGAAGGCGTGACGTCCGACGATCACCGGCTTGGTCCAGCCGGGAACCAGACGCGGCACGTTGGAGATCAGGATCGGCGCGCGGAAGATCGTTCCGCCGAGGATGTTGCGGATGGTGCCGTTGGGCGACCGCCACATCTTCTTCAGGCCGAACTCCTCGACGCGAGCCTCGTCCGGCGTGATGGTCGCGCACTTGACGCCGACGCCGTGCTGCTTGATGGCGTTCGCGGCGTCGATCGTGACCTGGTCGTCGGTCTTGTCGCGGTATTCGATACCGAGGTCGTAGTACTCGAGGTTCACATCGAGGTACGGATGGATCAGTTTGTCCTTGATGAACTGCCAGATAATGCGTGTCATCTCGTCGCCGTCGAGCTCGACGACGGTACCCTCAACCTTGATCTTGGACATGTGTACTTCGCGTCCTCCTAGGAAGTTTCCCCTGGTCACACGGTCTACGGTCGCACTTTGTGGGCGGACCGCAAACGACTCATCAGTAAACCTATACAACGCGCGCAAACCCGAGGTTTCCGCACTAAACAAGACGAGCGTACTGCTAGCGCCCCCGCCCGCGACGCGTGCCCCAGAGGGACGGACATCCTACTGTCCGGTAACTTTCAGGGGTTCGGCCCCCACCGCTCCGGCCCCCGACCCGCAGGCGGAGCGCAACGGAGAGTATGCGACACGTCACACACTAGCGGTTCCCTACGCGGGCCGACCACGGCCGACGGCCGATCCACCGCGCGGTCAGCGCACGACGACCGTCCCGCGCATGTCCGGGTGGAACGTGCACAGGTACTGGTAGGTGCCGGGCTGGGTGAAGGTGAAGCTGAAGGTGCCCTCCTTCATCGGCGCGCTGTGCAGCACCGACTTCGCGTCGCCGACACCGACCACGTCGTGCGGGGTGCCGCGGTCGTCGAACTTCCACGTCACCGTCTCGCCCGCAGCGACGGTGATCGTGTTCGGCGTGAACGCCATGTGCGCGACCTCGACCACCGCTCCGGACGCCGGCGCGGACGTACTGGACGTCGACGAACTACTGCACCCCGAAACACCGGCGGCCACAACGATTCCGGCGACGAGCACCCGCGCGGCTGTCTTCATCGCTCCAGCGTAGGCCATCGACGACCCGCTCCGACTGCCGCGAGCGGTCGAGAAACGGCGGTCAGGCGACCCGGTCCGCCGGGACGGGTTCGGGCGACGCGGAGAGCCGCGGCCGGAGGAACCGGCGGTACGCGAGGGCAAGGATCGCCAGCCACACCGCGCCGACGACGAGCGCCACGCGGGTGTCGGCGTCGAAGGCGAGCACCACGACCACGAACCCGAGAAAGCCAAGGGCGACCAGCTGCCCGTACGGCCACAGCGGCACCGGGAACTTCAGTGCAGCGGCCTCGTCGGCACTCATCCGTCGACGGGCCCGGTACTGCGACAGCAGGATCATCACCCAGACGAAGACGGTCGCGAACGTGGCGATCGACGCGATGACCAGGAACACGCTCTCCGGGATCAGGTAGTTGAGCAGCACCGCGACCAGCATCGCCACCGTCATCACGACCACCGTCAGCCACGGCACACCGGCGCGGGAGACCCTCGTCATCGCCGCGGGGGCCTGACCCCGCTGAGCCATGCCGTACATCATCCGGCCGGCGCCGAAGATGTCGCTGTTGATCGCCGACAGCGCGGCGGTGATGACGACGACGTTGAGGACGCTCGCGGCCGGACCGATCCCGAGTCCCTCGAAGATCTGCACGAACGGGCTGCCCTCGGTGCCGATGGTCTGCCACGGGCTGATCGCCATGATCACCGCGAGGGTCGCGACGTAGAACAGCATGATCCGCAGCGGCACGGTGTTCACCGCGCGCGGGATCGTGCGGGCCGGGTCCTCCGCCTCGCCCGCGGTGATCCCGATGATCTCGGTGCCGCCGAACGCGAACACCACGATCGCGAAGCAGGCCACGAACCCGCCGAACCCGGTTGCGAAGAATCCCCCGTCGGCCCATAGGTTGCTGACCGCCGGCTCGGTGTCGTGCACGCCGAATCCGAAGATCAGGATCGCCACGCCTGCCGCGATCATCGCCACGATCGCACCCACCTTGACGAGGGTGAACCAGAACTCGAGTTCCCCGAACACCTTGACGCTCAACAGGTTCAGTGCGCCGATGAAGAACACGATGGCCAGCACCCAGATCCACCGCGGCACGTCGGGGAACCAGAACCCCATGTAGACGCCGAACGCGGTGACGTCCGCCAGGCACACCACGATCATCTCGAACGTGTACGTCCAGCCGGTGAGGAAACCGGCGAGCGGGCCGAGGTGCCTGCCGGCGTACTCGCCAAACGAGCCGGACACCGGATTGCGCACCGCCATCTCACCGAGCGAGCGCAGCACGAGGTACACCGCGGCGCCGCCGATCACGTACGCGAGCAGGACCGCAGGTCCCGCCTTCTGGATCGCTCCGGCCGAGCCGTAGAACAGCCCGGTGCCGATCGCCGAGCCGAGGGCGATGAATCGGATGTGTCGGGCGGTCAGACCCCGGGTCAGCGCCGTGGCGGCGTCTTTCACTGTGGGTCTCCCAGCCGGACGATCAAACGTTCAATGTGCGCCGAGCAGTGTAGTGCTGTAATGCAGGTCACACGAGGTCGAGCGGAGTTTCGGCTGTCTGCCGACGTTCGGTACCGGGGGCCAACTGTCCGCCGACGCGACCGGTGCCGCTAAGATCGGCGCCAGGTCATGAGTGTCAGCGTCAAGCCCCGGCTCGCTGGCCGGCAACCCTCCATCCGCGGTGGGGTGCCCCGGGTGATGACCTGGTTTTCCGAACGACAGTTCGGATGACAAGCGCGGGTCCGCTGGGACGGACCCACAAACAGGGCCACGACCCGACGGAGGTTCACCATGTGTTGTTGTCGCAGATAGTCCTCATCTGTCATTCGGCGCCTCCGATGCGCCACACTCCCCCACTCTCACTGGAGTAGACGACCCATGAGCGAGAACACCCCTGCCTCGGCCGATCCGACCTCGAGCTGGAGCTTCGAGACCAAGCAGATCCACGCCGGTCAGACCTCGGACGCGACCACCAAGGCGCGTGCGCTTCCGATCTACCAGACCACGTCGTACACCTTCGACAACACCGATCACGCCGCGGCGCTGTTCGGTCTCGCCGAGCCGGGCAACATCTACACCCGGATCATGAACCCGACCCAGGACGCGGTCGAGCAGCGGATCGCGGCACTCGAGGGCGGCGTCGCGGCGCTGCTGCTGTCGTCCGGCCAGGCCGCGTCGACGTTCGCCATCCTGAACCTGGCGGAGGCGGGCGACCACATCGTGGCGAGCCCGCGTCTGTACGGCGGCACGTACAACCTCTTCAACTACACGCTGCCCAAGCTGGGCATCACCGTCGAGTTCGTCGAGGACCCGGACGACCTCGAGCAGTGGCGGTCGGCGATCAAGCCGAACACCAGGGCGTTCTTCGGCGAGACCATCTCCAACCCGCGCAACGACGTGCTCGACCTTCCCGGGATCTCGGCGGTCGCGCACGAGAACGGCATTCCGCTGATCGTCGACAACACGGTCGCGACGCCCTACCTGATCCAGCCGCTCTCGCACGGGGCCGACATCGTGGTGCACTCGGCCACGAAGTACCTCGGCGGCCACGGCACCGCGATCGCGGGCGTCATCGTCGACGGCGGAACGTTCGACTGGACGCAGGGCCGGCACCCGAACTTCACCACCCCGGACGCCAGCTACCACGGCGTCGTGTTCGCGGACCTCGGCGCGCCCGCCTACGCACTCAAGGCGCGCGTGCAGCTGCTCCGCGACGTCGGGGCCGCGGTGTCCCCGTTCAACGCGTTCCTCATCAGCCAGGGCATCGAGACCCTGAGCCTGCGTGTCGAGCGGCACGTGGCGAATGCGCAGCGGGTCGCCGAGTTCCTCGAGGCGCGGCCGGACGTCACCGCGGTGGCCTACGCGGGCCTGCCGAGTTCGCCGTGGCACGAGCGCGCGCGACAGATCGCACCGAAGGGCGCGGGCGCGATCGTGGCGTTCGAGCTGGCGGGTGGCGCCGAGGCGGGAAAGAAGTTCGTCAACGCCCTGACCCTGCACAGTCACGTCGCTAACATCGGCGATGTGCGTTCTCTCGTGATCCACCCCGCCTCGACCACCCACGCGCAGCTGTCCCCCGAGGAGCAGCTCGCGTCCGGTGTCACGCCCGGGCTCGTCCGGCTGGCCGTGGGCATCGAAGGAATCGACGACATCCTGGCCGACCTCGAGACCGGCTTCGCGGCGGCTGCGTCTTGACCCTCAGCTCCGTATCGGGCGCCCGTCCGGCCGGGACTCCTGAAGGATTCCCGACGCCGGACGGGCGGCTGACGAGCGTCCCGGTCGGTCCCGTGACGCTCGAGAACGGCGCCGTCATCGATGACGTCGTTCTCGCCGTGCAGGCCTGGGGCGAGCTCAGCCCCACCCGCGACAACGTCGTGCTCGTCGAGCACGCACTGACCGGGGACTCCCACGTCACCGGTCCCGCCGACAGCGATCACCCCTCCCCCGGATGGTGGGACGGAATGATCGGCCCGGGCGCTCCGATCGACACCAACGAGTGGTGCGTGCTCGCCACCAACGTGCTCGGCGGTTGCCGCGGCAGCACCGGGCCGGCGTCCCTGGACGCCGAGGGACGCCCGTGGGGTTCGCGGTTCCCGGAGATCTCCATCCGCGACCAGGTCGCGGCCGAGGTCGCACTGGCCGACACCCTCGGCATCGAGCGGATCGCCTCGGTGATCGGCGGATCGATGGGCGGCATGCGGGCACTCGAGTGGATCGTCGAGCATCCCGACCGAGTCGCCTCCGCCCTGATCCTGGCTGTCGGCGCTCGGGCCACGGCCGATCAGATCGGCACCCAGACCACCCAGATCGCCGCGATCGAGGCCGACCCGGACTGGCAGGGCGGCGACTACCACGGCACCGGGCGAGCACCACGGACCGGGCTGGCCATCGCCCGCCGGATCGCGCACCTGACCTATCGCACCGAGGACGAGCTGGACGCGCGGTTCGCGAACTCCTCGCAGCACGGCGAAGACCCGTGGCGGGGCGGCCGGTACGCGGTGCAGAGCTACCTCGAGCACCAGGCCGACAAGTTGGTCGCGCGCTTCGACCCCGGCACCTACGTGCTGCTCACCGAGGCGATGAATCGGCACGACGTCGGTCGCGGACGGGGCGGAGTCGAGGCCGCGCTGGCGTCGACGCCGGTCCCGGTGATCGTCGGCGGCGTCGACTCCGACCGTCTGTACCCGCTGTGGCAGCAGGAAGAGCTGGCGACTCATCTCGCGGGCTCGGGTCCGGTGCGGGTGGTGCACTCGAAGGACGGCCACGACGGTTTCCTCACCGAGGCCGACTGGGTCACCAGCCTGCTCGGGGACACCATGGCTCTGGCCAGGGCCGGGCGCTCGGGCCCGGCCGCGCGGTTCCGCCCGGCTTCGGAACGGCGCTGATTCGTCGGCGTGTTCGACCGGCACGCCGGTCGATGTCCCCCGTTCGA
Source organism: Rhodococcus sp. NPDC059234 (assembly GCF_042754225.1). Classification (NCBI taxonomy): domain Bacteria; kingdom Bacillati; phylum Actinomycetota; class Actinomycetes; order Mycobacteriales; family Nocardiaceae; genus Rhodococcus; species Rhodococcus sp. NPDC059234. The sequence continues at coordinate 2,589 of NZ_JBHZAH010000008.1, read as the reverse complement.
CGGATACCGGATCGGTAAGCTCGGTGGCGTGCCGTCGCCCGTGATCCGTCCCGACTCGACACTCGATTCTCGACCCGACGGCGGAGGGCCTGACCCGGCTCGAGCGCTCCCCTTCCCTCCGACCGACGGTCGCCTGACCACCGCCGACATCGGTTCGCTGCGGCTCGAGAGCGGCGAGGTCCTGCCCGACGTCACCCTCGCCCTGCAGTGCTGGGGCACCCCGAGTCCCGCCCTCGACAACATCGTGCTGGTCGAGCACGCCCTGACCGGCGACTCCCACGTCACCGGCCCTGCCGGACCCGAGCACATCGCCCCCGGCTGGTGGAACGGGATGGTCGGTCCCGGCGCACCCATCGACACCGACGAGTGGTGCGTGCTCGCCGCCAACGTGCTCGGCGGATGCAGCGGCACAACCGGGCCCACCTCCCCGGCTCCGGACGGGCGCCCGTGGGGTTCGCGATTCCCGGCCATCTCGGTCCGCGACCAGGTCGCGGCGGAGGTCGCGCTGGCCGACGCGCTCGGGATCGCGCGGTTCGCATCGGTGGTCGGAGGGTCGATGGGCGGCATGCGTACCCTCGAGTGGATCGTCGGGCACCCCGACCGGGTCCGCTCGGCCCTGGTCCTGGCCGTCGGGGCCTGCGCGACCGCGGACCAGATCGGCGCCCAGACGACCCAGGTCGCGGCCATCACCACCGACCCGCACTGGCAGGGCGGCGACTACCACGACACCGACCGGACCCCGGACGACGGTCTGCGCATCGCCCGCCGGATCGCCCACCTGTCCTACCGCGCCGAGTCGGGCCTGGACGCCAGCTTCCGGAACTCCCCGCAGTCGGGTGAGAACCCCAGAGACGGCGGCCGCTACGCGGTGCAGAGCTACCTCGAGTACCAGGCGGACAAGCTGGTGTCGCGCTTCGACCCGGGCACCTACGTGGTGCTGACCGAGGCCATCAACCGGCACGACGTCGGTCGCGGCCGCGGCGGAGTGGCGGCCGCCCTGGCCTCGACGCCCGTCCCGGTGATCGTCGGAGCCGTCGATTCGGACCGGCTGTTCCCGCTGCGCCAGCTCGAGGAGGTCGCGCAGCACCTGCAGGGATGCGACGGGCTGCGGCTGGTCAAGTCCACGGACGGGCACGACGGCTTCCTCACCGAGGTCGCGTGGGTCACCTCGCTCCTCGGGGAGACCATGGCCCTGGCCAGGTCCGGCCAGGGCGGCGCCTGAGCCGGCCCCCGTCCCGGTGGGCGGGACGTGGCGTCCAGTTGCGGGCGATCAGGTAGGTACGGTAACGATTCGGCGGTGAAGCGCCGATACATAACTTTTCGATTACGCACCGCGACTGCGCGCACGCGTTCTAACATCCTGGACATGCGTTCACAAGTGAACCACCCCACGACCTCAATCGAACTGCTTCCCCGTGAGGAGATCACGCCCGCGTCATACACGCGGGCCGTCGACGCGTTTCCGCCGACCGACGGACGCCTGACGCAAATCGACATCGGCGCGCTCCGGCTCGAGAGCGGCGAGGTCCTGCCCGACGTCACCGTCGCCGTGCAGTGTTGGGGCACCCCCACCCCCGAGATGGACAACATCGTGCTCGTCGAGCACGCACTGACCGGAGACTCGCACGTCTTCGGCCCCGCCGACGACGAGCACATCACCCCCGGCTGGTGGAACGGCATGGTCGGGCCGGGAGAGCCGCTCGACACCAACGAGTGGTGCGTGCTGGCGACCAACGTGCTCGGCGGGTGCCGTGGCACCACCGGCCCCAGCTCGCCTGCCCCCGACGGAAAGCCCTGGGGCTCGCGCTTCCCGATGATCTCCATCCGCGACCAGGTCGAGGCGGAGGCTGCGGTCGCCGACAAGCTGGGTATCACGCGATTCGCCTCCGTCGTCGGCGGTTCGATGGGCGGCATGCGCGTGCTGGAATGGATGGTCAGCCACCCGGACCGGATCGCGTCGGCCCTCGCGCTGGCAGTGGGTCCCCGGTCGACCGCGGACCAGATCGGCGGCCAGACCACCCAGATCGACGCCATCACCGCCGACCCGAACTGGCAGGGCGGGGACTACTACGGCACCGGCCGGACCCCGGACACCGGACTGAGCATCGCCCGTCGGTTCGCGCACCTGTCCTACCGCGGGGAGGTGGCCCTGGACACCCAGTTCCAGAACGTCCCGCAGAAGGGCGAGGATCTGTGGCGCGGCGGCCGGTTCGCAGTGCAGAGCTACCTCGAGTACCACGCGAACAAGCTGGTCTCGATCTTCGACGCGGGCAGCTACGTGGCCCTCAGCGAGGCCGTCACCCTGTACGACGTCGGCCGCGGGCGCGGTGGGCTCGAGGCCGCGCTGACCTCGACCCACGTCCCGGTGGTCGTCGGTGCCATCGACTCCGACCGGATCATGCCGCTGCGGCACCTCGAGGAGATGGCCGAACTGCTGCCGGGCTGCGACGGTCTGCGGGTGGTGCATTCCGCGGCCGGCCACGACGGCTTCCTCACCGAGGTCGCCTGGGTGACCTCGCTGCTGGGCGAGACCCTGGAACTGGCCAAGGCGAACCGGATGAGTTCCGTCACGGTGTGAGACTCCGGTGC
>NZ_JBHZAH010000007.1:0-87141 GCF_042754225.1 Rhodococcus sp. NPDC059234 | reverse complement strand
CTCTTGGTCTTGGGTGACTCGTGCGTGTCAGTGCGGCAGCAGGCCGGAGTTCGCCTTGAGGAAGTCGATCACCTGCGGGTTCAGCTTCGCCTGCTCGTAGAGCGCCTCGATGCGCGGGTCGAGCGCGACGCCATGCGACTTCACGGCGGCGAGGGTGCTGTCGAGGGAGTCGAGCACGTCGGCGGTGCCGTCGGTGGTCGGAACGCTGGTGACCTCAGGGGTCTTGGCGGGCGCGGGGGCCGGCGCCGGGGTCGCGGTGCGCGGGGTGGAGCCGCTGGTCAGGCCGAGGCTCGCGGAGCAGGACGGCCAGGCGCCCCAACCCTGCGAGGCGAGGACCTTCTCGGCGACCGCGATCTGCTGCTCACGGCTGGCCTGGTTGGCGGTCGCGGCGTACTGCCCGCCACCGTGCGCATTCCAGGTGCTGGGCGAGAACTGCAGGCCGCCCTGGTAGCCGTTGCCGGTGTTGATGCCCCAGTTGCCGCCGGCTTCGCACTGCGCGAGCCGATCCCAGTCGGAGTCGGGGGCAGCGCTTGCGGGGGCCGCGAAGGCCGCACCCGCCACGCCGAAGACTGCGGTGGTGACGACGACCTTGGCGGCGGTCTTGCGCGTGTTCGTCGGTTTGCGATGGCGTGCAGCGGTCATGTTCGTTCCTCTCCGCACGCGCCTGCGAGGTCAGCTGTCGGGTTCGGGCTGAGAGGTCGCCCGGCCGTGACCGCATCGTGATCGATGCGATTTCCGGCTTCACCCCAAGGAAGGCCTGATGCTCGCCTACCGGTGTCCGCTGGGGACGTGGGTCCCCCGTCCTCGTCCCTGGGTAATTCGTGGGAATCCGTTCCGCGGGACAAGGTTTGGCGCGGCGGTCCGGATTGGCCGAACTTCCGGCCGTTGATGACCGTACGTGGCCGACGCCGGTGAGTCATCTCCTACGGATTTTTCGCGATCTTCGGCGTTTCGCCGGAAAATCTCGATGTTTGCGCAGGTCAGGCGACAGGTGTCGGTCCGAGACCCTCCCGTGATCGGGTCGTTATGTGAGGCAGATCACACGCGACCTCGGGGCTGACCTCGGCTTCCTCCGCACCCCGCCGGGCCAGAGTCGCGACCACCACGACCGCGGTGACGACGAACAGCAACGGGTACGCCGCCGCGAAGATCGGGGCGAGGGCGGCAGGCGCCGGAATCATGAACAGCCCGATCGCCCACACCCCGTCCGGGAACGGGTGCGCCCAGCACAGCAACGGGGCCGCGAGGGCCACCGGCAACGCGAACGAGAGCACCCGGGACGAGCGGAGCGCGCGGTCGAGCGCCAGGACGATCAGCGGGACGAACCACACCCAGTGGTGGCCCCAGGAGAACGGCGAGACGGCACACGAGGTCAGGCCGCACATGGTGGTCGCGAGGAGATCCTGGCCGCGGCGGTGCGCCAGATACACGGCCGTCATGCCGAGGACGGCGAGCGCCACCGCGACCGTCAGCCACAGCAGCCGCGGCGGTTCGGCCTCGTGCAACCAGCGGGCTATCACCCCGGCGGCCGACTGATTGGCCGGCCAGGCCGTCTCGCCGATCCGGGTCGACTGGCGGAGGGTGACGGTCCAGTAGGCCCACGAGTCGGAGAAGAGGACGGCGAAGCCGACCGCGACCGTGGCGGCCAGCGTCGCGGTCGCGGTCGCCGCCGCCCGCCACTGCCGGGTGACGACGAGTTGCACGATGAACAGCGCCGGCGTCAGCTTGATCCCGGCGGCGAGCCCGACGGCGAATCCGCGGAGCCGGCTGCCCTCGGGCCGCCCGAGGTCCCAGAGCACGAGCAGCATCAGCAGCAGGTTGATCTGGCCGAGCCAGATGGTCGTCCGCACGGGTTCGAGCCAGCTGAAGATCACCGTCAGCAGCGCGCTCACCACGTACAGCCTGCGGTCCGGCGGATACCCGAGCCGGCGCCAGCAGAGCAGCACCACCAGATAGAGGAACGCGAAGTTCGCCAGGTAGCCGAGCAGGCTGGTCAGGTCCGGGGACAGGGCGCGCAGCGGGGCGAACAGGATCGCGGAGAACGGCGGGTAGGTGTACCACATGCCCCCGTGCAGGGCGTGGTCGTAGAGGCCTGCGCCGCTCAGCACGGTGGCGCCGCCGCTGCGGTAGACCAGCAGGTCGAGGCCGTTGCGGAACAGGCCCCACAGGGGGGCACCGAGCGGGACCACCCGGTCGTGGGCGAGGACCACCGTGCAGGCGAGCACGGCGAGGGTCCCGACCAGCCACGGCGTCGAGGGGAGCGACCGCCCCGCAACCGGGACGGTGCGGGGCGGGGCGCTCACGAGCTGTAGCTCGTCGGGTAGCTCGGCGTGGAGCCGACGTCGACTATGTCTTTGCCGAGCGGCATCAGGGAGATCGGCACCATTTTGAGGTTCGCGATCGCCAGGGGGATACCGATGATGGTGATGGCCATGGCGATAGCGCTGACGATGTGACCGATGGCCAGCCAGATGCCGCACAGGATCAGCCAGATCACGTTGCCGACGAGGGAGCCGAGCCCCGACGTCGGTTTACTGACCACCGTCTTCCCGAACGGCCAGAGCGCGTACACGCCGATCCGGAACGCGGCGATCCCGAACGGGATGGTGATGATCAGAATGCAGCAGATCACCCCGGCCACGAAGTAGCCGAGGGCGAGCCAGAGGCCGCCGAAGACCAGCCAGATGATGTTGAGCAGAATCCTCATTGGTCATCCCTTCGTCGTACGCGCCGTCCGGACTGAAGTGCGGACACGATGCCGAGCAGGAATCCGAGCGGGCAAGCGAGTGCCAGGAGGTACAGGGCCAAACCCGGTTCGTGGCCGGTCGCGTAGATCACGAAGATCGCGACGACGGCGGCGATGCCGAGGGCGAAGAGGGTGAGCGCGATGCGCAGGGTCACGGCGCCGCGGGAGGACGATTCACTGGCCACGGTTCAACGTTATCCCGTGAAATCCCCGGTGCCCCAGCGAGGCGCGCGGGGGTAGACTCCGATATGTCGCGTCCCACACACGGTGGGGCGCGTTCCTTTATGTAGATGAGCAGGTGAACGCAGTGCCTACCGGCAAGGTGAAGTGGTACGACGTGGAAAAGGGCTTCGGCTTCCTCGCCCAGGAAGAGGGTGAGGACGTCTACGTCCGGTCGTCTGCGCTGCCCGAGGGTGTCGAGGGACTGAAGGCGGGCCAGCGCGTCGAGTTCGGGATGGCCGCGGGCCGTCGCGGGCCGCAGGCGCTGAGCCTGAAGGTGCTGGATCCGGCCCCGACCCTCCGGCAGAGCGGCGGTGGCCGCCCCGCCGACGCCGCGCGCAAGCACACCCCCGACGAACTCCACGGCATGGTCGAGGACATGATCACGCTGCTCGAGGCGAAGGTGCAGCCCGACCTGCGCAAGGGCAAGTACCCGGACCGCAAGACCGCGCAGCGGATCTCCGAGGTCGTGCGCGCTGTGGCCCGGGAACTCGACAGCTAGAACGTCTGGACCGCCCACACCGGTGCGAGGCCGCCGTTGGTCGGCAGCTGGATGACCACGCCGAGGAGCTGCTCGTCCTTGCCGGACGGCACCGTCACCGCGGCCGCCTCGCCCGGTGTGTAGTCGCGGTATCCGTTGAACACCTCACCCGTCTTGGGGTTGCCGATCTGCACGTTCAGTCGCCAGTCGGAGTTCGACACGTCCTTGGGCAGCGACAGCTGCAGCGGCTGGCCCTCCGGAACGCTCAGGTTCGCTACCTCGAGTCCCGCACACGCGAGGTTGGCGTCGCACACGCCCGCGTGCACGTCGACGGTCTTGTAGTGCGCGTACGCGGTGACCGTCGGCAGGGTCTCCGGGGCGTCGTGGACGAGCACGGTGACCACGGCGGCGAGGCCGCCTGCGGCTACCAGTGCGACCACCGAGAGTGCAGCGATGGTCTTCTTCGTCCGGGCTTGCAGAGTCATCGGGTTCCGTTTCTTCGTTGGGCGTCAATCGGCGCTGGAGACCGGTTCCGGTATCTCCTGGTTGGCGACGTCGGGGCGTTTGCCGCCGAGTCCGGGGAGCAGGGTCGAACCCCGGTAGCTGAGGACGGTCTGGATCAGACCGAGGACGAGTACCACCGACACCACAGTGAAACCGATCCAGTACTGGGTCGGCAGCAGAACGCCGAGCGCGCCGCCGACCACCCAGCTCAGCTGCAGCACCGTCTCCGAGCGTCCGAACCCGGACGCTATGGACTCCTCCGGCAGGTCGTCCTGCAGCGAGGCGTCGAGGGAGACCTTCGCCAGTGCGCTGGCGGCGGACGCGACCAGCGTGGCGAGGGCGGCGGTGAGCAGGTTGTCGCCGAACGCGGCGATGATCGCGACCGCGGTGACCGCGATCGTGCACCGCAGCACCACGACCGTCGGTTTGCCGAGCTTGAGCCGGGCGCCGGTGGCGTTGCCGGCGAAGTTGCCGATGCCCGCGGCCGCGCCGACGAGCGCGAGCATCGCGGCCTGCTCCAGCGGGGCGTGCTCGGTGCGCGACTTCGCCACGAACGCGATGTAGAGGGTGAGGAATCCGGTGAGCACCCGGATCGTGCTGTTGCCCCACAGCCCCGTGATGACCGCGCGGCCGAGTGGCTGTCGCCGCTTGCTGGCCTTGACCGTGTCCTTGTGGTCGCGATCGATCACCTGGGTGTCGGCGTCGTCACCGTGATAGTGCAGGGTGGCGGGCACCTCGCCCTCGGTGACCTCGACCCAGGCCGGTATGCGCATGCTCAGGTACGCGCCGAGCACGGTGATCAGCGCGGTCAGCCACAGCGCCCCGGCGGAGGTACCGCTGATGAACGCGACGAGGCCGGCGAGCGCGCCGGCGCCGATGGTGCCGCCGATCAGGCCGAACACCGTCAGTCGTGAGTTGGTGCGCACCAGGTCGATCTCCGGTGGCAGCACGCGTGGCGTGACGGCGCTCTTGAGCACCGAGAACGACTTGCTGAGCACCATCATTCCGAGCGCGCAGGGATAGAGCGCCCAGCTGTCGAAGTTGAAGACGAGTACGACCGCGAGCACGGTGCGCAGCGCGAACGAGGCGGCCAGCGCGATTCGCCTGCCGTGCTGGAGGCGGTCGAGCGCCGGCCCGATCAGCGGGGCGATCACCGCGAACGGGGCGATGGTGATGAGCAGGTACAGCGCGACCTTGGTCTTGTCCTCGCCGGTGGCCGCGGAGAAGAAGAGCGTGTTGGCGAGCGCGACGGCGACCGCGGCGTCGGTCGCGAAGTTCGCCATCACCGCGTACGTGAGGGCCGTGAGGCCCGACTTGTCGGCGCCGTCCGCCTTGGCGGCGCGGTGGAAGGTGGCGATGCCCTTGTTCGTCAGTTCCCGGCTACGCATGGCGGCCACCCGCGTGACCGTCAGCTTCCGGGGAATGGGCGGCGGCTTGGGCGCGCCCGGATTCGGCTGCCGAACCTGCTCGGTCGGCGGGTCCTCCCGGCGGGTGTTGTCGACCGGGTGCAGCGGTGGCAGCGGCTGACGGCGGCCGGGCACGCGCCGCGTCGGCGGGTAGTTCGCGTAGCCCGGATGGCCCTCGCCGCGACCGCGGTCGTCGGGCTGCCGACTCCCGTTGGGGTCGTAGGGTTCGCGAGGTCCGGTCACTCCTCAATTCTGTCCTAGATCACAGACGAAGGACCACACGCCCCGCGGGTAAGGCGAATTACGAGACGAACCGCACCTCGAACAGCTTCGGGTAGTACTTGCCGGTGATCAGGAACCGGTCGGTCCCGGGCACCTGGGCTATCCCGTTGAGCACGTCCGCGTTGCGTGACTCGGCGGCGGTGAGCAGGCCCGACGCGTCGACGACTCCGGTGATGCGGCCGTCCGCCGGGTCGATCCGCACGATGTAGGGCGTGCGCCACACGTTGGCGTACACCCTTCCGTCGCTGGCACATTCGAGTTCGTTGAGGTTGTCCTGCGGCTTGCCGTCGAGCGTGACGGCGACGCTGCCGCGCGGCTGGAAGGTCACCGGATCGCGGAAGGTGAGCCGGTCGCTGCCGTCGCTCGCCACGAGCCGGTCGGGCTGCGCGCACAGGCCCCAGCCCTCGCCGTCGAAACGGGCCCGGGACCGTTCCGCCAGGGTGACCCGGTCGCGGGCCAGCGCCACCCCGTCCTGCCAGGTCCACTGCCACACGGTGTCCCCGGCCACGGTGACGCCCTCACCGAACATGCCGTCGGGCACCGGGACACGGGTCCGCTCGACGCCGGTGGCGAGGTCGCGGGCGCTCAGGTACGACTGCCCGCTCAGCCCGGTGCCCTCGAACAGTTCGCCGTCTGCGACCTCGAGTCCCTCCGTGAACGCGGTGGGGTCGTGCGGGTGCGTCGCGACCACTTCGACCCGCAGGTGCTCGACGCCGGTGGCATCGGCCGGGGTGGTGTCCCGGGCGCATCCGGCTGCGGCGGTGAGCGCCACCGCAGCGACGACGACGGTCCGGCGGAGTGACATCAGCCCAGCATGACAGCCCGACCTGCCCCGCATTTGCTGCGATACGGCAAAATGAGGGTGTGAGTGCCCAGTCTGCCCCCGAGCTTGCCCATGTGCGCCCCCTGCTGGCCGATGCCGTGGGGTTGGCGCGTCAGGCGTTGACCGACCTCGGCGAGGGTGAGGTCGGCGCGCATCTCGGCGTCACCTACGAGGACGAGTGCTCGGCGACCCACCGCTTCGAGGCCACCCTGCCCGGCTACCGAGGCTGGCAGTGGGCAGTGGTCCTGGCCGCCGCGCCCGACAGCGACCGCGTGACGGTGAGCGAACTGGCGCTGCTGCCCGGCCCCGACGCGCTGACCGCGCCCGAGTGGCTGCCCTGGGACGAGCGCATCCGCGCGGGCGACCTGAGCCCGGGCGACCTGCTGGCCCCGCGCGCCGCCGATCCGCGGCTCGTGCCCGGGTATGTGGCCAGCGGTGACCCGGAGATCGACGACCTGGCCCGCGAGGTCGGCCTCGGCCGCAAGCAGGTGCTGAGCCTCGAGGGTCGGCTCGACGCCGCCGAGCGCTGGCACGACGGCGACTACGGCCCGGACTCGGAGATGGCGAAGGCCGCGCCCTCGATCTGTGCGCTGTGTGGCTTCTATCTCCCGCTGGCGGGCTCGATGCGGTCCGCGTTCGGGGTGTGCGGCAACGAGATGGCCGCGGACGGTCACGTGGTGCACGCGGAGTACGGCTGCGGCGCGCACTCGGACACCGAGCTTCCGACCGGCGCCGGCAGCCCACAGTTCGACGCGTACGACGACGGCGCGGTGGAGCTGGTCCTGCTGCCCGCACCCGAGGCGGTCGAGGTCCCGGTCGAGCCGGTCGAGGCCACGCCGGAAGCGGAACCGGCGGCCGAGGTCGAGGCCGAGCAGCTGACGCCCGAAGCCGAGGCCGTGGCCGAGGCCGAGAGCGCCGCGCTGCCCGAGTCCACCGAGATCGCGGCGGAACCGGCATCGACGGACTGACGGCACCGGATCCCTTCGGCGTCGACGCGCTGCGGGCCGCCACACTGCTGGCCTGGACGTCCTCGCCGACCCGGCTCCGCGAGGACGCCGCGACCGAGGCGGACCTGGTTCGCGGCGGCTACCGCGATCGGCTCGGCACGGAACTGGCGCAGAACGCCGCCGACGCCGCGGCGCGGGCGGGTGTGCCCGGCCGACTGCACGTCTGGCTCGACGGCCCCGACCTGCACGTCGCGAACGTAGGCGCGCCGCTGGACGTCGTGGGGGTGCAGGCGCTGTCGGCACTGCGGGTCTCCGGAAAGGGCGACACCGGCGTCGGACGCTTCGGGGTGGGGTTCACCGCCGTCCTCGCCGTCAGCGCGGAGGTGGAGCTGCGCTCGACAACTGGCTCGATCACCTTCTCCGCCAAGAGAACCCGGGACGAGCTGCGATCCGCAGGGCTTGCCGAGCCGGAGCACGGCCTGCCGGTGCTGCGACTGGTGTGGCCGAACGATCGGCCGCCGCGCGCGGGCTTCGACTCCGAGGTGGTGCTCGAACTCCGGCCCGACGTGGACGGTGCCAGGCTGATCGACGACCTCGCCGCCGACGCCGCCGACTTGTTGCTGGAACTTCCTGCGCTGCAGTCGATTCAGGTCGAGGATCGGGAGTTCGCGCGCACCGAGCGGCGGCTCGGTGACGGCCCGCTCACGATCGTCGAGATCGGGGACCGGACCTGGTGGCAGTTCATGGGACCCTCCGCGCGCTGGCTGGTCCCGGTCGAGGGTGCCCGGGTGCGTCCGGTCGAGTCCGACGTCCTGCGCGCACCCACACGCTCCGACGAGGAGTTGTCGCTGCCGGCGATCGTGGTGGCAGACACCGAGTTGCAACCCGACCGGCGGCGCATCATGCCCGGAGCGGCGCTGGCGCACCTGGTCGACGGATATGCGGATTTTGTTGCTGCTCTACCTGTTTCGCAGCGTTTGGCGCTGGTCCCGGTGCCGGGTTTCGCGCGCGGCGAGGTCGACGAGCAGCTGCGCGAAGGGGTGCTGCGCGAGCTGACTGGTAGCCGGTGGCTGCCCGGTGTCGGCGACGTGACGCTGACACCACGCGAGTCGACCGTGCTGCCCGGACTCACCGCCGACCTGGCGGCGTTGCTGGCGGACGCGGTGCCCGGGCTGGTGGTGCCCGAGCTGTCCGGGCCCGGCAGTGCGTACGCGCTGGCCGCGGTGGGCGCCCACCGCATCGGGCTGGCCCGGCTGGCCGAGCTGCTGTCCGGGTTGCACCGCGAACCCGACTGGTGGGGATCGCTCTACCAGGAACTCGAGCCGCTGGTGGTGGACGCCCTGGCGGTCGAGGAACTCGCCGCGGTGCCGGTGCCGCTGACCGACGGGCGCACCGTGACCGGTCCCCGGACCACCGTGCTCGGCCGCGAGGATCTCGGCGTGGCGGGTCGCGGAGTCGACTGGATCCGGCTGGTGCACCCCGACGCCGCGCATCCACTGCTCACCCGGCTCGGGGCGGGCACGGCCGGCCCGCTCGACGTCCTTGCCGACCCGGCGTTGCGAGCGCGCATCGAGGACGTCGACTACGAGGACTCCCTCGCCGCAACGGAACTCGCCGACGCGGTGCTTCCGTTGGTGGCGGCCGCCGACGGTCGCGGTGACCTGCCGGGCTGGCTGGGAGAACTGCCGCTGCCCGACGCCGACGGAGAACTGCGCGCTGCGGACGAACTGCTGTTGCCAGGCGCACCCCTCGCGGCCGTCCTGGCGTCGGACTCGCCGTTCGGGGAGGTCGCGGCGCAGGTCGTCGAGAGGCACGGCGCCGAGGCGCTGCGTGCGCTCGGCGTCGGCTGGTCCTTCACGGTGCTGCGCGCGGCGCTGCCCACCGGACCCGAACACGACCTAGACGACGAGTCCGGGTGGTGGGCGACGCTGGCCACGGACCCGGAGGAGCTCGTCGCGGTCCGCGATCTGGACCTGGTGGATCCGGACGCATGGCCGGCTGCGCTGGCGCTGCTGGCCGCGGAGCCCGCCACGGCGGCGCTGCTGGCCGATCGGGACGGCTACACCGCGTGGTGGCTGCGCGGACACGCCCGGGTGCGCGGCGCGGCGCTCGGCGCGCTGCGCGGACCGGACGATCGCACCTTCGAGGGACTGCTCGACGTGCTCGACCACCCCGACGCCGCCGCCCTGTCCGGGGCGCTCGCCGCCGACCGGGTGGACGGGACCGCCCTCGCGGGGCTGCTGCTCGACCGGCTGGCCGACCCCGCGCGCGACCCCAGCCCGGCCGTGATCGCGCGAGCCCACCGGCTGCTGGGTGAGTCGACCGCCGCCGGCATCCTCGACCTGGACGAGCTGTCGCCGCCGTCGCGGGTTCGCACGGTCTCGGGTGCGCTGGCCGAGCCCGCCGAGTCCGTGGTCCTGGACCGGCCGTGGTTCGCCGCCGCGGTCCCGCCCGAGCTGCTGGTGGTCGGGGACCTGTCGACCGCCCCGGCGCTCGCCGAGCTGCTGGACCTGCCGCCCGCATCCGAGGCCGTGCGCGGCGAGGTGGTCGGTGCGGGCCGCGTCAGCGACTGGGACCGGGAGCCGGGCGCCGTGCTCGCGCACGTGGCGCTGGGACGACCGTTGCCGCGCGGGACGATGGTCGTGCACGACCGGCTGCTGGTGCGACTGTCCGGCGCGGTGGAGCGCGAGGCCGAGCTGCCCTGGTGGGTGGACGACTCGGGGCGCACACACGTGGCCGAGTACGGGTACTTCCTCGGGCAAAGCCTCGGGGAGCGTGACGGCATGGGATCGGAGTCACCGGATGTGGATTGACCAGGGCGTCCTCGATGCCATGCTCCGGGTCCGGACGCCGTGGCTGACGGACGTGGTCACGGTCGTCACCGACCTGGGCGGCACGCTCGCGTCCTGGGTGATCACGGCGGTCGTCACGATCGTGCTGCTGGTGCGACGCCGTCCGCGTGAGGCGGAGATGGTGGCCGGGGCGATGCTCAGCGGGCTGCTGGTGATGACGGGGCTCAAGCTGCTGTTCGGGCGGGAGCGGCCGCCGTTCCCGGACCGCCTGGTGGACGAGGCCACGCACTCGTTCCCGTCCGGGCACGCGATGATGTCGGCCATTCTGGTCTGTGTGGTGGGGGCTGCGCTGGTCCGGGTGATCGGTCCGCGTGCGCGCAATCCCGTGGTCTTCGGCCTGCTGGCGCTGTGGACCGTCGCGGTGGGGTTGTCGCGGGTGTACCTGGGCGCGCACTGGCTCACCGACGTGCTCGCCGGGTGGGCGTTCGGGATCGCGTGGGCGGCGTTGTGGATCTGGGGTGTCTCGCGCTTCGGCTCGGTCGGCGACAAATCCAGGGAATCCGCCACCGATTGCTCGTGACTTCTCTATCCTGACCCAACCTGGACGTCTGTCCAGCAGACGGTTCAGGAGAAACAACCCATGGCGACGCGAAGTGTCCATCTGACTCGCACCGCGATCGCGGTCCTGGTCATCGCCCCACTCGCACTGCTCGGCTTCTACATGTGGGCGCTGTGGAACCCCGGTGACACGGTCTCGCGAATGCCCGTCGCGATCGTCAACGCCGATGCGGGTGCTGATCTGGACGGCACCCGGCTCGACGCGGGCAGCGAGGTGGCCAAGTCCCTCGTCGACAGCGGCGACGTGCAGTGGCACGAGGTGAGCGCCGCCGATGCCAAGGCCGGCGTGGAGGACGGACGCTACTACTTCTCGGTGCTGATCCCCGAGAGCTTCAGTCGCGACATCGCGAGCGCCGCGAGCGGGAAGGGTCAGAAGGCCCAGCTCGATGTCGTCTACAACGATCACAACAGCCTGGTGGCCACGCCGGTCGGCGAGAGCGTGATGGCGCAGGTGCGCTCCGCGGTCTCGGAGAGTATCGGCGAACAGTCCGTGGACCAGGTGCTCGTCGGCCTCGGTGACGTCGGCGCGGGCTTCACCGACGCGGCGAACGGGGCCAAGCAGCTGGCGGACGGTGCCGGGCAGGCGCTGGCGGGCACCAAGGAGCTCGCCAGCGGAAGCGTGGAGCTGTCCACGGGCCTGACCCAGGCCCACACCGGCAGCGTCGAGCTCGCGGACGGCACGAGGCAGCTGGCGTCTGGCGCCGACGACGCGGCGCGCGGCGCCGGCGAACTGCACGGCGGCCTCGGCCAGCTCGTCGGCGGCGCGGACCAGCTCGGGGCGGGCGCCACCCAGATCAGCGAGGTCATCGACACCGTGATCGGCCCGCTGGTCGACACGATGGTCGCCTCCGGCGTGCCGATGGGCGAGGAGGACCTGCCCGGACAGCTCAAGGCGTTGCGCGAGGGCGCCAAGCAGATCGCCCGGGAGCTCTCCGATCCGAAGGCGGACTTCCGGGGCGGCCTCAACGCCGCGGCCGCGGGTGCGGGGGAGCTGTCCACCGGCCTCGGGCAGTTGTCGGCGGGGGCGCATCAGGTCGACTCGGGCGCGCACGAACTGTCGGGCGGGCTCGGCCAGCTCGACACCGGCGGCAGTCAGCTCAGTGCGGGCCTCGGACAGCTGCAGGACGGTGTCGGCCAGCTCGACGCGGGCAGCAACCAGCTCGCGACCGGACTCTCGGACGGCGCCAAGCAGGTGCCGCACTTCACCGCCGCCGAACGGAAGACGACTGCGGGCGTGATGTCGGCCCCGGTGGCCATCGAATCCGAGAACCTATACCCCGCAGCAGGTTTCGGTCCGGGCGCGGTCCCGGCGGTGATGTCGGTGCTGCTCTTCGTCTGTGGAATTCTCACCTGGTTCGTGGTGCGCCCGCGGCGCGGCCCGGTCCGGCGGGTGCACGGGAGCATCCTGCGTGAGGGCCTGCGCCGGTACCGGGTGCCCGCCGCCGTCACGCTCGCTGCCGCGCTCGTACTCTCGGTGGTGTCGCTGACCGTCGCGCAGGCGGATCCGCCGAGCGTGCTCGCGATGGTGGCGGTGATGGTTCTCGTCGGCGCGGCCGCCGTGGCCACCGCGCGACTGTTCACGGTCGTGTTCGGGCCGGTCAACGGCACCTTCCTGGGCCTGGGTGCGCTGATGGTCCAGGTCTTCGCGTTCGGCGGTGTGTTCCCGATCCAGCAGATGCCGGCGCCGCTGCGCTGGCTGCACGAGCTGATGCCGCTGACCTACGCGCAGGGCGCCCTGCGGATGGTGCTCGTCGGGTATTACGGCCCCCGGTTCTGGCTGGCGGTCGCGGTGCTGGTGGCGCTCGTCGTCGGATCGGTGGGCCTGACCGTCTGGTGGCGGCGCCGTCAGCGGGACGAACTCGATGCAGAGTTCGACGTCGACCCGGACACCGAGCGGATCCCGGTGCTCAGCTGAGTCCGCGCTGCGCGGTCCGGCTGCCGCGCCGGGCCGCCGCGCGTTGGACCAGGAAGAGCGCGAAGCCCGCGGCGCCGACCGCGAGTCCCGCGTAACAGATCGGCAGCGCGGACGCCCACCGGTCGCCCGCGGCGAGCACCACGACCGTGGCCACGAGCCAGGCCACGGTGCCGAGCACCACGACGGGCCGCGGATCGGTCAGCCGGGCCGGAAGGGGAGGTGAGGTGTGGGTCACGCGAGTAACGCTACCGCGGGCATTCATTTAACCTGCCTAGTGCGACGCGCACCTTCGGCGATGGAGAAATGAACGATATGGCTGGCACCTCGAGGCTCCTCGACAACTATTTCAAGATCACCGAACGCGGCTCGTCGGTGACCAAGGAAGTGCGCGGCGGCCTGGTCACCTTCGTTGCGATGTCCTACATCGTCGTGCTCAACCCGCTGATTCTCGGTAGCTTCTCCGCCGACGACGCGGCCGCGAAGACGGACGTGCTCGGCCACATCCTGCCCGTCGCCCAGGTGGCCGCAGTGACCGCGCTCGTCGCGGGTGTGATGAGCATCGTCTTCGGCATCGTCGCGAACTATCCGTTCGGCATCGCCGCCGGCCTCGGCATCAACACCCTGCTGGCGGTGACCATCGCGCCGCAGGTCACCTGGCCGGAGGCCATGGGCCTGGTGGTGATCGACGGAATCATCATTGTGGTGCTGGCGATCTCGGGATTCCGGACCGCCGTGTTCAATGCGATTCCCGACGAACTCAAGTCCGCCATCGCTGCCGGTATCGGCATGTTCATCGCGTTCATCGGCTTCGTCGACGCCGGCTTCGTCCGCCGCATCCCCGACATCGCCGGGACCAGCGTCCCGGTCGGACTGGGCATCGGTGGTTCCATCGCCTCCTGGCCGACGGTGGTGTTCGTGTTCGGTGTGCTGCTGATGGGAATCCTGGTGGCGCGCAAGGTGCGTGGCGGTCTGCTCATCGGCATCGTGGTCACCACGGTGCTCGCGGCGATCCTCGAAGCGGTCTTCGACATCGGCGCGTCCAAGGGCGTGGACCCCAAGGGCTGGAACCTCAGCGTGCCGGGGCTGCCGGACGTGCTGACGCAGATGCCGAACCTGAGCCTGGTCGGCGACGTCAGCCTCTTCGGTGCCTTCACCCGAATCGGCGTGCTGTCGGCGAGCCTGCTGGTCTTCACCCTGGTGCTGGCGAACTTCTTCGACGCGATGGGCACGATGACCGGTCTCGGCAAGGAGAGCAACCTGACCGACGAGCACGGCACCCTGCCGAACATCGGCCGGGCACTGGTCGTCGAGGGCGCCGGCGCCATTGTCGGCGGTGGCGCCTCGGCCTCGTCGAACACCGTGTTCGTCGAATCGGCGTCCGGCATCGCCGAGGGTGCCCGTACCGGACTCGCGAACGTCGTGACGGGTCTGCTGTTCCTGGCCGCGATGTTCCTGACTCCGCTGTACTCGGTGGTGCCGATCGAGGCGGCCGCCCCGGCGCTGGTCGTGGTCGGGGCGCTGATGATCGGGCAGGTTCGCGACATCGACTTCACCAAGTTCGAGGTGGCGCTTCCGGCCTTCCTGACCATGGTCGTCATGCCGTTCACCTACTCGATCGCGAACGGCATCGGCGTCGGATTCATCGCCTGGGTCGTGATCGGCGCGGCGAGCGGCAAGGCCAAGAAGATCCACCCCCTGCTGTGGGTCGTCGCGGCGCTGTTCGTTGCCTACTTCGCTGTCGGTCCTATAACTGACGCCATTACCTGAACCAGTTGTCACGCAGTGCCGTATCCTCCGTAGGTGACCATGGATACCCGCTCACTCGCCAGCGATCTCTCCCTGGCAGTCGTGCGTCTTTCGCGACAC
Organism: Rhodococcus sp. NPDC059234; assembly: GCF_042754225.1. Lineage (NCBI taxonomy): Bacteria > Bacillati > Actinomycetota > Actinomycetes > Mycobacteriales > Nocardiaceae > Rhodococcus > Rhodococcus sp. NPDC059234. The sequence goes on along the minus strand of NZ_JBHZAH010000007.1, from coordinate 72,542 downwards.
CTGAGGGGTCGGCGCACCGACTCCGCGGTGTCGTTGACCCAGCTGTCCGCGCTCGCGAGCCTCGACGAGCACGGACCGATGACACCGGGCGGACTCGCGTCGCGGGAGCGGGTGCAGCCGCCGTCGATGACCCGGGTCATCGCATCGCTTGCGGATGCGGGCATGGTGCTGCGGACCCCGCACCCGACCGACGGACGCCAGATCATCGTCTCGCTCACCGACGCGGGACAGGCGCTGCTCGCCGACGAGACCTCCGCCCGTGAGCAGTGGATGACCGACCGGCTCGCGGGCCTGGACGACCAGCAGCAGGCCGTGCTGCGTCAGTCGATCGACATCATCGGCGGAATCGTCAACGACTCCGAGTAGTGGCCACGGGACCGTGCGGCAAGATGGTCGCGTGGTTCACGTTATCGACATAGACGATCCGGCCGACCCCAGGCTCGACGACTTCCGCGATCTCAACTCCTCCGATCGCCGTCCCGACCTGCCCGACGGCAAGGGGTTGGTGATCGCCGAGGGAGTGCTGGTCGCCCAGCGACTACTCGCCTCGAGGTTCGACCCGATCAGCCTGCTCGGCGTGGACCGTAGGCTCGGTGAGCTCGCCGAGGACCTGGACGGGGTGGACGTGCCGTTCTATCGGACCACCGCCGAGGTGATGGCCGAGGTCGTGGGATTCCACCTCAACCGCGGCGTGCTGGCCGCCGCGCACCGTCCGGCCGAACTCGATCTGGACAGCGTGCTGGCAGGGGCGCGCACGGTCGCGGTGCTCGAGGGCGTCAACGACCACGAGAACATCGGTTCGATGTTCCGCAACGCGGCCGGTCTCGGGGTGGACGCGGTGCTCTTCGGCGGCGCCTGCGCCGACCCGCTCTACCGGCGCGCGGTCCGGGTGTCGATGGGACACGTGCTGCGGGTCCCGTTCGCCCGCGTCCCGGACTGGCCGCACGGGCTGCAGTTGCTCAGGGACAAGGATTTTCAGTTGATCTCGTTGACTCCGAATCCCTCCGCGATGACCCTCGCCGAGGCGATGACGGGGGAGAAGGTGGCGCTGCTCCTCGGTGCCGAGGGGCCGGGGCTGTCCGAGTACACGATGCGCAAGACCGATGTGCGAGCACGGATTCCGATGGCGCCCGGCACCGATTCGCTCAACGTGGCCACGGCTGCGGCGATGGCGTTCTACGAACGGGTCAGGACCGGCGGGTGAACGGTCCCGGCTGGGTCGTGGCGGGATTCTCGGCAGCGGTCGTCGCGGTCGCGGTAATCGCTTGTGGCGCTGCGATGGTGGCCGTGCATCCGATGCTGTCGATCGTCGTCAACGGGGTGGTCGCGGCCGGGGTCGCCCCGACGTTGTGGCAATGGCGCGCGGTGCCGGTGTGGCGATGGGTCGTGCTGGGCGGCGTGATCGGGATCGCCGGGGGCTGGGTGGCGCTGCTGTTCGGTGCCGGCTGAGTAACCCGGTCGCTACTCGAGCTCCGCTCCGGCGACATGGTCGCTACTCGAGCTCCGCTCCGGCGACATGGTCGCTACGCAAGCTCCGCTCCGGCGACATGGTCGCTACGCAAGCTCCGCTCCGGCCAGCCGGCGCAGCCAGCGGCGCAGATTCCCCGCGGGTTTCGGTGCCGGTACAGGTGCGGGCGGCATCTCGCCCTCGGCGTAGACGCCGAACCCGCAGACGTCGAGGGTCGACGCGTCGATCTCCCCGTCGCGGGCCGGGCCCGTGTACCGGAAGCCCAGCCATTCGGCGTTCGCGGCCTCGGCGAACTCACAGGGGTTGAACGGCAACGACTGTGGGTCGGGCAGCACCTCGATCGGGTGGTTCATCGGGTGCTCGCCCGCCCAGAACGGGAGCTCCCACACCAGCGGGATGCCGATGTTCTCGTAGATGTGCGCAGGCGTCGCGCTGAACGACCGGCGCAGGGCGCCACGCTCCCAGCAGGCGAACGCGGCCCACGAGGTTTCGGGGTCCGCACAGACCAGGTACGTCATTTCGGAAGCCAGCGGCCGCGTCCACGATTCGTCGAGAGTCGACGGCTGGTGGACGGCGAGGTTCGCGCCGCACACCACAGTCAGCCCCGGGTAGCTACCGATGTACACCTCGTGCTTGTCGACCCCGGCGGAGGTGAGGAGTGGGCCGGAATTCAGTGGCGTGACGATTTTTTCGGGATGGAGAGCGCCGACGAGTGCCCGGGCCGCATCGGCGTCGCCGTCGGCGTCGGCGCGCAGCACTGCAAGGGGGTCCGGGGCGTCGACGTACCAGATCGTTGATGCTTTGGCCGCCACGGCCCGCACCTCGCTTTCGTTCCCTTTGCTAGCAGGGTACGACCTTCGGGGCGGATTGGGCGTCGGCGCACCGCAGCGCCGTCAGATGGCGGGAACCGGCTCACCGAGGAACTCGTCCAGGAACTGCCACGTGGTGTTCCTCGCGCCCGGGCCGGCCACCAGTCCGAGGTGACTGCCCGGAACGGCCTCGAAGCGCACCGACGGTGACCCGGTGAGCAGCGGGACGAGCGCCTCGACCGCGTCGGCGGGTGCGATGACGTCGGTGGTCCCGCCGACCGCGAGCACCGGGACGTCGACCTCGGCGAGGTCGACGGTGCGATCGCCGAGTCGGAATTGTCCTGCCGCAAGGGCATTTCCGAGGATCAGCTGGGTGCAGAGCTGGTGGAAGAACCGGGCCGGATATCCGGGCATGGCGGCCATGAACCGGTCGATGGACTCCATCCGCGCGAGCGACTCCGTGTCGTGCAGGTTGCGGGCGATGAACCACGGCCGCAGCAGTTCGCGCTGCAGGGCGGTCGCGCGATAGCTGACCTGCACGACCGAGGCGGGCAGCCCGCCGAGCGCCCAGGTGGCCGCGGTGAGGGGGCGCTCGCTGGTGACGCGGCCGACGGCGCGCAGTGGGGCGATCGCGGGGATGCGGGTGTAGTCGATGGGCGTCCCCACCGCGGTCACCGAGCGGATCGGGAGGTCGGCATGGGCCGCCGCTGTGAGCAGTGAGAGAGTCCCGCCGAGGCTCCAGCCCACGAGGTCCACCGGTGCGCCGTCGTGCAGTGCGCTGATGCGTTCGATCGTCTCGGGGAGGATGTCGTCGACCCAGGACTCGAAGCCCATCCGGCGGTCCGCCGCGGTCATGGTGCCGTAGTCGACGAGGTAGGGCGCGTGGCCCCGGTCCAGCACGTGCGAGGCCATGCTCTGGCCGGGACGCAGATCGAAGCAGGTCGCGGCGACGGCGAGTGGCGGCACGAGCAGTACCGGCCGGGCGTCCTGCCTGCGCTCGGCGCCGAACCGGTAGAGATCGCGATGAGGTCCGCTGTGCATGTGCTCGGCGGGGGTGGGTTCGACCGGCTCGACGCCCTCGCCGAAGGTCAGCCCCCAGGCGTTGCGGGCCATGGTGTTCAGGCGCGGACGCCAGGTGAAGTCGAGCACGCGTTTTCCCCTCGAGCTTGCGATTACCCCGTTAAGTGTTACCGAAGGTTACCGTAAGCGTCGAGCGATCAGACTCGGCCACTGCTCCGTACGCCGAGGAGTACGTCGTCCCAGGACGGAAGCGACGGCTTGCCGCGCTTGTCCTTGCCGCCCTGGTGCTGCGGCGCGACCTTGTGGGGGTGCTCGTCGTCCTCGATCTCGGCGGTGCCCACCTCGGGCTCGGGCAGCGCAGGCTGGACGGGGTCCGCCTCCTCGATCGCCTCCTCCGCCGTGACGTTGCCGACCTCGAGGGCGAGTGGGGCGAGGCCGCGCAGTGGGCGCCCGAAGTCGGGGTCGAGCAGGTCCGTCGCCGTGGAGTCGAGTGCCGCGATCGTGCCGCCGTGCGCGTCGGGCTGGTACCGCCAGTGTGCGGCATTGCCGGTGCGGCCTGCCTGCCACTGGAGCTGGGCGATCCAGTGCCCGTCGTCGTCGCGCCAGGCGTCCCAGGTCGCGTCGTCGATGTTGTGCCCGCGGGTACGGAAGGCGAGCGTGACGATCTCGGCCAGCGTCTCGACGGTCGGCCCGTTCTCCCGAACGGGGTGTCCGCCCTGTGCCATCTCCGCGGCGCGGGCGCGCTCGAGCAGCACCGGATGGGCGAAGCGCTCGACCTTCTTGGCGGAGACGCCCGCCTCCTCGGCGACCTGCTCGATGGTGGCGCCGGCGCGGATGCGTGCCTGGATGTCGCGCGGACGAAGCTGGCTCTCCGACTCGATCTCGATCTGCCCGAAATGTGCAACGTCGCCGCGGGAGGCCGCCCGCAGCTTGTCGTCGGCGGGGATGCGGAACCGTTCGCCGGTCTCGCTGTCGGCGCACACCACGTGCGATCCGCCGGGCTCCAGTCCGATCACGGAAAGTTCTCGCACTCTGACCTCCTCATCGGGTCGATTCGCGATATTGCCCGAGCCGACTGTAATCGACCCGTGATGGGCGTGGGCTCATGACACGCGGCGTGGGTTCATGACACGCCACGGCGGGTGGGCTCGTCGGGTTCGCGGCGCGCTATCCTCTGTGGTTTCGATTCGTCGAGAGGCCCTCCGTTCGGCCTCGAACCGCGTTGGCGGGGCCTAACATCGGGTGCGATGGTCGAGAACGTGCCCGATACCGTGCGGGCCTCCTCGCCCGCACGGCGGGCCTTCGAGGCGTTCGGTGCGCTGCTCGACGGTCCCCTCACCGGACTCGCGCCCTGGATCGTGCTGGGGGTGTTCGAAGGGCCCGGCAGGCTGGCCGTGGTGGCGGGTGTCGCGCTCGCGCTCTCGGTGCTGTTCCTCGTGATGGACCTCCTGCGCGGCCGTTCTCTCAAGGTCCTCGGTGTCGTCGACGTCGTGTTCTTCGCGGGACTTCTGCTGCTGCACTTCGCGCTGGACGAGGCCGGGCAGGACTGGCTCGAGATCTGGCTCGGGGAGATCGCGAACATCACCCTGGTGCTCATCGCGGTGGGATCGATGCTCGCCCGCGTCCCCTTCACCATCCAGTACGCGCGCGAGGAGGTGGAGGAGCAGTACTGGCAGACGCCGACCTTCCTGCGGACGAACTACCTCATCACCGGGGCGTGGGCGTTGGCCTTCCTGGTCGCCGCGGTCGCGGGCTTCTACGGCGACGCGATCCTGGACGATCCGGACAACCTGTGGACCAGTTGGGTGATCCAGACCGCGGCGCTGTTGTGCGCGCTGCAGTTCACGAACTGGTATCCCGACGTGGCACGCGCGCAGGCGGCCGCGGCGGAAGGCCGTCCCGGCGAACCGGTTCCGCCCTTGCGTGACCTGTTCGCCCCGCTTGCGGTGTGGCTGATCCCGATCGGGATCGTTACCCTGGCTACGGACGGCGGGCCCACCTGGCTCGGGATCGCATTCATCGCGATGGGCGTGGGAACGAACGCACTGTTGCGTCGGAATCAGGGGGAGGTCGCGCCGTGAGCGAGATCGACGAGGTCGACCGCGGCCATCTGCACCGAGCGCTCGTGCTCGCCGCCGAGACCGGGGACGCGGGGAACCGGCCATTCGGTGCGGTGGCGATCGCGGCGGACGGCAGTGTGGTCAGCGAGGGCGCGAACTCGGTGGCAACCTCGGGCGACGTGACCGAACATGCGGAACTCGACGCGATCACGACGGCCTGCGCGGAGGGCAACGCATCTCGGCTGATCGGCGGCACCGTCTACGCCAGTGGGGAGCCGTGCCCGATGTGCAGCGCGGCGATGGTGTGGGCGGGGGTACGCCGGATCGTCTTCGCCGCCAAGGCTTCGGATTTCGGCGAGATTCTCGGTGGCGGGCCGACGTTCCGGCTCAGCTGCGCGGACGTCGCCCAGTCCACCGAGGTGGAGATCGAGGTGACCGGTCCGGCGCTCGGGGACGAGGCGCTCGAGCCGTTCCGGAGGTTCGTTGCGGAGCAGCGCGAGCGACCCTGACAGAATCGGCGCCATGTCGAATCGAAACAACATCTCGTCCGGCTCCGACTGGGAGTCGAAGATCGGTTACTCGCGGGCCGTGCGTATCGGGCAGCAGGTGTCGGTGTCCGGCACCACCGCCTCCGGCGCCGACGGCCCGGTCGGCGGAGACAGCCTGGCCGAGCAGACCCGCGAGGCGCTGCGCCGGATCGTCGCCGCACTCGGCGAGGCGGGCGCGAAGCCCGAGGACGTCATCCGTACCCGGATGTACCTCACGGACATGAGCCGGTGGGAAGAGGCAGGTCTGGCGCACGGCGAGGTCTTCGGCGAGATCCGTCCGGCCACCACCATTCTCGAGGTCAGCAAGCTCATCGACGCCGACCTGCTCATCGAGATCGAGGCCGACGCGATCGTCGCGGAGTAGTCCGCCACGGTCGTGGAGGAGTCCGCTCGTCTCCTGGGGGATTCCTCCACGACCGACCGACCGAGCGCCCGCCGTCGACTCGCGTCGCCGTGCGAGCACGGTTGCCGGCGTGGATACTCGAGTGGCGGGCGGGGGCAACCACGACGAGAGCGACTGACGGCCATGGCGACGAGGAACGGCTCGACGGACAGGGAGGCGGGGAACTCGCCCGCTCGGTTGATCGACGCGAGAATCAGGGAACTCGGTGACTGGCGGGGCGAATTGCTGTCCCGGATCCGAAGTCTCGTCAAGGAGGCCGACCCCGAGGTGGTCGAGGAGTGGAAGTGGCGGGGCGTTCCGGTGTGGTATCACGCCGGCATGATCTGCACAGGTGAGACGTACAAGGCGATCGTGAAGGTGACCTTCGCCAAGGGTGCATCGCTGCCGGACCCGGCCGGCCTCTTCAACTCCAGCCTCGAAGGAAACACCAGGCGTGCCATCGATTTCCACGAGGACGACACGATCGACGACGAGGCGTTGAAGGCGCTCGTTCGCGCTGCCGTGGAACTGAACACCTCCTAGGCCGGCCGGCGGCCGCGTCAGTGACCGCGCCCGAGGTCTTCTCCCGGTTGCCGGGGCCCACGCGGCGCGTTGCCGCCTTCCGAGGCATCCACGTGGATCCCCGGCAACCGTCAATGGACTTCGAGCACGAGGCACTAGCCGAACTGCATCGCGCCGTCCTCGATCTTGCCGTGCCGCAATGTCACGACGTCGTGCGCGTAGCTCATGCCGAGCTGCCAGGGCGACCTCGAACCGGCCCGCGGGAACTCGTCGATCGAGCGGGTGACGTAGCCGGCGGCGAAGTCGAGCAGCGGTCGGGTGCTGAGCGTCGGATCGTCGTTGGTCGGCACGCACACGGCGTGCCCCTTGGCGTCCATGTGCGCGAGCAGCCGGCACACGTAGTCCGCCACCAGGTCGGCCTTGAGCGTCCACGACGCGTTGGTGTAGCCGATCGTGAACACGAAGTTCGGCACGTCGCTGAGCATCATGCCCTTGTACGCCAAGGTGTCCGGCAGCGAGACCGTCCTGCCGTCGACGACCAGTTCGATCCCCCCGAAGGCCAGCAGGTTCAAGCCCGTCGCGGTCACGATCAGGTCCGCCTCGAGTTCCCGGCCGGATTCGAGTGCGAGGCCGTTCTCGGTGAAGGTGACGATGCGATCGGTGACGATCGACGCCTCACCGTGCCGGATCGCCCGGAACAGGTCGCCGTCCGGCACCAGGCACATGCGCTGGTCCCACGGGTTGTAGCGCGGCGTGAAATGGGTGTCGATGTCGTAGCCCGCGGGCAGCGCGCGCTCCTGGGCCCGGCGCAGGATCGCCTTGACCAGGCGCGGTTGTCGCTGGCTGAGTTGGTACGTGACGGTCGAGAAGGCCACGTTCTTCCAGCGGCTGATCGGGTACGACAACCGGTCGCCGAGCAGGCGACGCAGCCCGTTGGTGACCGGGTCCTTCGACGGCAGCGCCGCGATGTAGGTGGGCGAACGCTGCAACATCGTCACGTGCTCGGCGCTGCCCGACATCGACGGCACCAGCGTGACGGCAGTGGCGCCGCTGCCGATGACCACCACCTTCTTGCCGGTGTAGTCGAGGTCCTCGGGCCAGTGCTGGGGGTGCACGACCTGACCCCGGAAGCGGTCGGTGCCCTCGAAGCTCGGCGTGAACCCCTCGTCGTAGCGGTAGTAACCGCTGCAGAGGTAGAGGAACGTGCACGTCACGGTGACCACCTCGTCGCCGTGGCTCGCCTGCACCGTCCAGCATGCCTCCGGACTCGACCACACCGCGCGAATCACCTTGTGGCCGAATCGGATGCGGTGGTCGAGGCCGGCCTCGCGGGCGGTGTCGCGAACGTAGTCGAGGATCGCGGGACCGTCCGCGATGGACTTCTCGTCCGTCCACGGCCGGAACCGGTAGCCGAGGGTCTGCATGTCCGAGTCCGAACGGACCCCCGGGTAGCGGAACAGGTCCCAGGTGCCGCCGATCGCGTCGCGGGCCTCGAAGATCGCGAACGAGCGCGCCGGAAAGTTGGCCTGGATCTGGCGCGCGGCACCGATTCCGGACAGTCCCGCGCCGACGATCAGTACGTCGAGGTGTTCGGGGGTGGTGGTCATCGAACCGTTCTCCCGTCGATGTGGGCGGCCGCGGCGTCGAACTCGATCTCGTCGTGCGCGCAGAAGATGGTGACCTCGTCGCCGCTCCCGGCGTGAAGCTCGCGCAGCCTGTCCTGGTTGGCGAGGCGGGCGGCGTGGTCCATCTCCATGATCGCCTGGAACACGCGAATGCCGGGCGGACTGCTCGGTGGCGTCTGCTTCTCGCCGCGGAAGAAGTAGCTGTCGCCCGCGTGCAGGAACCACCCGCCGGACGGGCGCCGGACCGCCACGCCGCAGTGGCCCACGGTGTGCCCACGCAGGGGGACGAGCAGGACGTCGTCGCCGACTGCCCGCACCGACTCGAATCCGAACCAGTCGTCGCCGTCGGCGGCGTGTTCGACCCACTGCGGACCGTGCTGCCACTGCCGGGCGCTGTAGCGGGTGCGGCCGAGTCGCCCGCGTCGTCCCCGAGCGGTCGCCAGCTCGTCGCGGTGTACGTGCACCCGTGCCCACGGGAAGTCGGAGATGCCGCCGGCGTGGTCGGCGTCGAGGTGGGTCAGCACGATGTCGCCGACCTCTCGCGGGTCGAATCCGAGGGCCCGAACCTGCGCGATCGCGGTGTCCGCCGTGCTCAGCCGGGCGCCGGTCGCCAGCGCGAAGGTTCGGCCGAGCCGGCCGGCCGGGTCGGCCACGTCGGCGGTGCCGAACCCGGTGTCGACGAGGGTCAGCCCACCAGGGCCCTCCACCAGCAGGCAGTGCGCGACCAGCCGTGACGGCATCAGCCCGGGCACCCGGCCGGCCGCGGGACACAGCGTCGCGCAGCTGAGGTGGTGGATTCGGGAGCTCATATCGGCACGCCCCTGTTCCTTCCGACAGAACTGTCTGTGATCGACAGTAGCGCACACAAACCGCTTCGGAGCAGGCGAAACGTCGCAGAAAGTGTTCACTTGACTAGGGCTTGGTAAACCGATTAACTAAGCCTGCCCTTAACAAGGGCAGGCTTACCGACTTCGACGAACAGGACTCACCAGTGGCAACCTCCTTCACCGCGCGTCGCCTTGCCGGCGTCGCCGCCGTCGCGGGACTCTCGGCGCTCGGACTTCTCGTGAACCCGGCTGTCGGCTCCGCCGCGGTCACCGGTGGCGCCACCGTGGCCGCTGACGCGGGCAAGGGCACCATCACCACCAAGATCACCGGCCTGAACACGACCAAGCCGTTCGTCAAGTGCGAGGGCACCGTCTACAAGGGCGACGCCACGGTCCTCGACTCGACCACCAAGGTCGGCCAGAGCTACCTGGTCGTCGGCGACTCCATGAAGGCCGGCCAGGTGCTGACCGGCGCCTCGGGCACCGGAACCTCGGCCACCTTCGCGGACGGCGAGTACCAGGTGCGGACCAAGTGCAAGGAGGAGGGCGACACCGACTACCAGGATCCGATCGCGTCGGTTCGCGTCACGGTCACCGGCGGTGCGAGCACCGATGGCGGCTCCAGCGACCTGGGATCGGTCCAGGGTCTCTTGAACGGACTGCTCGGCCAGTTCAGCAGCTGACGGTCGGGGCGCTCGTCACGCCCAGAACGCGACACAGCCCCCGATCCTTCGATCGGGGGCTGTGTCGTTCGGTGTTCGGCGCTCGCCTGCCGCGCCGCAGTTGTCGCGTTAGAGCTGGCCGACGACCCAGTCGATGCTCTTGGTCAGCGCGGTCACGTCGTCGGGGTCGATCGCCGGGAACATGCCGACGCGCAGCTGGTTGCGGCCGAGCTTGCGGTACGGCTCGGTGTCCACGATCCCGTTGGCCCGCAGGATCTTCGCCACCGCGGCGGCGTCGATCTTGTCGTCGAAGTCGATGGTGCCGACGACCTGCGAGCGGTGCGCCGGATCCGCCACGAACGGGGTGGCGAACTCGCTGGCCTCGGCCCAGTTGTACAGGCGCGAGGACGAATCGGCGGTGCGCTTGGTGGCCCAGTCGAGCCCGCCGTTGCCGTTCATCCACTCGATCTGGTTCGCGAACAGCAGCAGGGTGGCCAGCGCCGGGGTGTTGTAGGTCTGGTCCTTCGAGCTGTTGTCCACCGCGATCGGCAGCGACAGGAAGTCCGGGGTCCAGCGGCCCGAGGTCTTGATCTCCTCGACGCGGGCCAGCGCGGCCGGGCTCATGATCGCGATCCACAGCCCGCCGTCGGAGGCGAAGCACTTCTGCGGGGCGAAGTAGTAGACGTCCGAGTCGGCGATGTTGACGGGCAGGCCGCCCGCGCCGGAGGTGGCGTCGATCGCGATGAGCGCGTTCTCCGAGCCCGCCGGACGCGACACGGGGATCGCGACACCGGTGGAGGTCTCGTTGTGCGCCCAGCCGATGAGGTCAACCGACGGGTCCGACACGGGTGCGGGCGCGCTGCCCGGCTCGGCCGAGACGACGATCGGGTCACCGATGAACGGGTTGGCCTTGGCGACCGAGGCGAACTTGGAGCTGAACTCGCCGTTGGTCAGGTGCAGGGACTTCTCGCGGATCAGGCCGAACGCGGCCGCGTCCCAGAACGCAGTGGTGCCGCCGTTGCCGAGCACCACCTCGTAGCCCTCGGGCAGCGAGAACAGGTCGGCGAGGCCCGAGCGCACGCGGGCGACGACGTCCTTGACCGGCTTCTGGCGGTGGGAGGTGCCGAACACCGAGGCGCCCACCTCCACCAGCGACTGCAGCTGCTCGGGGCGGACCTTCGAGGGTCCGCAGCCGAAGCGGCCGTCGACGGGCTTGAGTTCGGCGGGGATGATCGGGGTGCTCATCGCGTCTGTGCGTCCTTCTGTGTTGATGGTGACGAGGCCTGTGCGGCCTGCTTGCAGGCCGAACTAGCCGGCGATCTTGTCCCAGCCCGCGACGGAATCGGGGGTACGGGGCGCGGGGCCGGTGTAGATGGCGGCCGGGCGAACCAGCTTGCCGAGCCGCTTCTGCTCCATGATGTGGGCACACCAGCCGGCCGTGCGGCCACAGGTGAACATCGCGGGCATCATGTGCGCGGGCACCTCGGCGAAGTCGAGGATGACCGCGGCCCAGAACTCGACGTTGGTCTCGATGGCGCGGTCCGGGCGACGCTCGCGCAGCTCGGCGAGCGCGGCCTGCTCGAGTGCGGCGGCCGCCTCGTAACGCGGCGCGTCCAGGCGCTTGGCGGTGGCGCGGAGCACGCGGGCGCGGGGGTCCTCCGCGCGGTACACGCGGTGCCCGAAGCCCATCAGCTTCTCCTTGCGGTCCAGGATGCCCTTGACCAGCGCGCGGGCGTCGCCGGACTTCTCGGTCTCCTCGATCATCGGGAGCACGCGTGCCGGGGCGCCGCCGTGCAGCGGGCCGGACATCGCACCGATGGCGCCGGACAGCGAGGCCGCGACGTCGGCGCCGGTCGAGGCGATGACGCGGGCGGTGAAGGTGGACGCGTTCATGCCGTGCTCGGCGGCGGAGACCCAGTAGGCGTCGATGGCCTCGGTGTGCCGCGGGTCCGGGTCACCCTTCCATCGGGTCATGAAACGTGCTGTGACGGTGTCGCATTCGTCGATGACCTTCTGCGGGACCGCGGGCTGGTAGATGCCGCGGGCCGACTGCGCCACGTAGGACAGCGCCATCACCGAGGCGCGGGCGAGCTGGTCGCGGGCGGTCTCGTCGTCGATGTCGAGCAGCGGCTGGTAGCCCCAGATCGGCGCCAGCATCGCCAGACCGGCCTGCACGTCGACGCGGACGTCGCCGGTGTGGATGGGCAGCGGGAACGGCTCCGCGGGCGGCAGGCCCTGGCCGAACTCGCCGTCGACGAGCAGCGCCCACACGTCACCGAAGGTGACGCCGCGACCGACCAGGTCCTCGATGTCGACGCCGCGGTAGCGCAGCGCTCCGCCGTCCTTGTCGGGTTCGGCAATGTCAGTGGTGAAGGCGACGACGCCCTCGAGTCCACTGACGAAATCCTCGGGTACTGCCGCGCTCGATGCCATTGCTCGTGGACTCTCCTCATCTTCAGTGCCACCGGTCCGGGCTGCACTGATAAAAGCCAACACACCGTCCTGCGCGGCGAGTGCGAGTTGTGCAGGCACGTGACGCCGCGGTCACCGGTGAACTCTATCCCGTTCCACGTCGCCGGTGAGCAGTGCATACCCGGGGGTAACGTCATCGGCTGTGCCGCCCGATCCCGAACTCCCGTCCACCGGCCCCGTCGATCTGGCCGCCATGCGGGTGGCGTACGCGACTCAGGGCATGAATTCGCCTGCGCACGAGTCGAACCTGGACGTGCCCGCGGTGGCCGACGGCTGGCTGCCGCTGCTGCAGAAGTGGATGGATCAGGCCCGTACCTCCGGGATCGCCGAACCCAACGCGATGGTCCTGGCCACCGTCGATCCCGACGGCAGGCCCGCCTCGCGGACGGTGCTGTGCAAGGGACTGTCCGAGGACGGGCTGGTCTTCTACACCAACTACGGGTCCGGCAAGGCCCGCGAGCTCGACGCAAACCCGCAGGCCTCGGCAACCTTCTCCTGGATCGCGTTCGCGCACCAGGTGACCGTTCGTGGTGCGGCGAGCCGGGTCGCCGACGAGGTGACCGCGGCATACTGGCGCACCCGCCCGCGCGGTTCGCAGCTCGGCGCCTGGGCCTCGCAGCAGTCGCGGCCGATCGCTTCCCGCGCGGACCTCGACGCGCAGCTCGCCGAGGTCACCGCGCGGTTCGCGGACACGGAACAGGTGCCGATGCTGCCCGGCTGGGGCGGCTACCTCATCCGGCCGCGCACCGTCGAGTTCTGGCAGGGCCGGGCGAACCGGATGCACAACCGGGTCCTGGTCACCCGCACCGAGTCCGGCTGGACCGCGGAGCGGCTGCAACCTTGACCGAAACGAGGCCAGAGGCGAAGCCCGAGGGGGGAGTCCGCAAGCGTCGGCTGCTGGCCGACACCACGCCCCTGCGCGAGCCGCACTACCGACGGCTGTGGGTCGCAGGCATCGTCACCGTCATCGGCGCACAGCTCAGCGTGGTCGCGGTGCCGCAGCAGGTCTACGAGATCACCGGCAGTTCCGCCTACGTCGGCCTGACCGGCGTCTTCGGACTGGTGCCGCTGGTGGTGTTCGGACTGTGGGGCGGGGCCCTTGCCGACGTCATGGACCGTCGCCGGCTGATCACCGTCACCACGGTGGGGCTGATCGTCACGTCGGTGCTGTTCTGGCTGCAGGCCGCTCGCGGCGTCGACAACGTGTGGCTGGTACTCGGCCTGTTCTCGCTGCAGCAGGCGTTCTTCGCGGTCAACCAGCCGACCCGCGCGGCGATCATTCCGCGGCTGATCCCCGGTGACCAACTGCCCGCAGCCAACTCGCTGAACATGACGGTCGTGCAGTTCGGCGCCATCGCCGGACCGCTGCTCGCGGGCGTCCTGATCCCGACCATCGGGCTGTCCAGCCTGTACCTGGTGGACGCGATCGCCCTGCTCGCCACCCTGTGGGCGGTGCTCGCACTCCCGAAACTGCCGCCCACCGGCCACACCACCCGGGCCGGATTCGCCGCCGTGCTGGACGGATTCCGGTACCTGTCCACTCAGAAGGTGCTGTTGGCCTCGTTCGTGGTGGACATCATCGCGATGGTCTTCGGCATGCCGCGGGCGCTGTTCCCGCAGATCGCGCACGAGACGTTCGGCGATCCCGCGTCCGGCGGGCTCGCCCTCGGGCTGCTGTTCGCCGCGATGTCCGTGGGCGCGGTGATCGGCGGCGTGTTCTCGGGCTGGCTGCCGGGCGTGCGCTACCAGGGTCGCGCGGTGGTGCTGTGCATCGTGGCGTGGGGCCTGGCCATGGTCGGGTTCGGTGTCGCGGTCGGCCTCGCCTCACCCGACAGCGGTCCCGCCCTGCTGTGGATCGCGCTGGCGTTCCTCGCCTTCGGCGGCGCGGTGGACATGGTTTCCGCGGCGTTCCGCAGCACCATGCTCCAGCAGGTCGCGCCCGACGAGATGCGCGGTCGGCTGCAGGGCGTGTTCATCGTGGTGGTCGCGGGCGGACCCCGGATCGGCGATGTGCTGCACGGCGCGGCGGCGTACCTGGCGGGTACCGCGGTCGCGGCCGCCGGCGGCGGCATTCTGGTGGTGGTCGGCGTCGCGCTGGCGTGCCTCGCCTTCCCGATGTTCCTGCGTTATCGGGTGGGACGAAGCTAACCGGCCGTATTGGTGGCAGGTTCGCCGCTGTGGTGGACACTGGGGCGCATGCGTGAGCCCGTGTACCCGATTCGATCAGGCGACTACACCGCGGAGGTGGTCGCCCGCGGCGCCGGGCTGCGGGCCCTCGAGCACTCGGGCCGGGCGCTGACCGAGACCTGGGAGGCGGACGAGCGACCGCCGCTGTCGGCGGGATTGGTGCTGGCGCCGTGGCCGAACCGAATTCGCGACGGCTACTTCTACTTCGACGGGGTCGAGCACCAGCTGGCGCTCACCGAACCGGCCCGCGGCAACGCCATTCACGGGTTGGTCCGACGCGACGACTGGCAGTTGGTCGAGCACTCCGCGCACCGGGTCGAGCAGACGATCAGGGTGGGTCTGCACAAGGGCTGGCCGTACCCGCTGCAGCTGACCGTCGCACACGAACTGGGTCCGTCCGGGCTCACGGTCTCCCACACCGCCACCAACATCGGCGCCATGCCGGCACCGTTCGGTCTGGGCGTCCACGCCTACCTGCGGGCGGGGGACACCCCGCTCGACGAGTGCACCCTGCGACTGACCGCGGGCACTCGGTTGCCGCTCGACCCGGATCGCATGCTGCCGGTCGGCAACTCGGAGTCCGTCTACGGCACCGAGTACGACTTCACCACCCCGCGCAGCCTCGCCGGCGTCCAGCTCGACACCCCGTTCAGTTCCATCGTGCCGGACCCCGACGGCCGAGCCCGGCACGAGCTGCGGGCCCCCGACGGTTCCGGTGCGGTGCTCTGGGCCGACCGACGATTCGGCTGGGTCCAGGTTTTCACCGCCGACCCCGCCAACGGAAAGGGCTACCCGGGGCGTGGCCGGGCGCTCGCGGTCGAGCCGATGACCTGCCCGCCGGATGCCTTCAATTCCGGCATCGACCAGGTGGTTCTCGGTCCGGGGCAGTCCTGGTCGGGGACCTGGGGAATCGGCGCCCTGTAGCCGCGAACGGACCCTCCCTGGGCATCGGAACGCAACTGGGACTAGGTTCTAGGCGACTGATATTTGCAACTCGCAAAGGTTCGAGTTTGAGAGGGATCCTTCGTGCCCGCTGTCGATGACACCACGCCCACGCTCAGCTACCCGGGTGGCGAACACTCGATGTCGATTGCCAAAGCCACCGAAGGCAACGACGGTATCGAGTTGGGCAAGCTTCTTTCCGCGACGGGGTACACCACCCTCGATCCCGGATTCGTCAACACCGCCTCCACCAAGTCGGCGATCACCTACATCGACGGCGAGCAGGGGATCCTGCGCTACCGGGGCTACCCGATCGAGCAGCTCGCGGAGGGCTCGACCTTCCTCGAGGTGAGTTACCTGCTCATCTACGGGGAGCTGCCCTCGGTGGACGAGCTGGCGGCCTTCACCACCCGCATCCAGCGGCACACGCTGCTGCACGAGGACCTCAAGCGGTTCTTCGACGGCTTCCCGCGTAATGCGCACCCGATGCCGGTGCTCTCCTCCGCGGTCAACGCGCTGTCGGCGTACTACCAGGACTCGCTCGATCCGGACGACCCGGAGCAGGTGGAGCTGTCCACCACCCGACTGCTCGCGAAGCTGCCGACCATCGCGGCCTACGCGTACAAGAAGTCGGTCGGCCAGCCGTTCCTGTACCCGGACAACTCGCTGTCGCTGGTGGAGAACTTCCTGCGGATGACGTTCGGCTTCCCGGCCGAGCCGTACGCGGTGGACCCCGAGGTCGCCAAGGCCCTCGACATGCTGCTCATCCTGCACGCCGACCACGAGCAGAACTGCTCCACGTCGACGGTGCGGATGGTCGGTTCGTCGGACGCCAACCTGTTCACGTCCGTCTCCGCCGGCATCAACGCGCTGTGGGGCCCGCTGCACGGCGGCGCCAACCAGGCCGTGCTCGAGATGCTCGACGAGATCAAGGCGAGCGGCGGCGACACCAAGGAGTTCGTCCGCAAGGTCAAGAACAAGGAAGACGGCGTGAAGCTCATGGGCTTCGGGCACCGCGTCTACCGCAACTACGACCCGCGCGCGGCCCTGGTCAAGAAGGCCGCGGACACCATCCTCGCCAAGCTCGGCGGCGACGACGAGCTGCTCGACATCGCGAAGGCGCTCGAGGAGGCCGCGCTCACCGACGACTACTTCGTCGAGCGCAAGCTGTACCCGAACGTGGACTTCTACACCGGCCTGATCTACCGCGCGATGGGCTTCCCGACGCGGATGTTCACCGTGCTCTTCGCGATGGGCCGTCTCCCCGGCTGGATCGCGCACTGGCGTGAGATGCACGAGGATCCGGCCACCAAGATCGGCCGTCCGCGGCAGATCTACACCGGCTACACCGAACGCAACTACGTCGATCTCGGAAGCAGGTAGTCCGCATGAGCAACGAACAGCCGGTCATCGAGTTCCAGGAGGGCCCCGCGCCCACCGAGCTCGTCATCAAGGACATCACCGTCGGTGAGGGCGCCGAGGCGACCCCCGGCGCCAAGGTCGAGGTGCACTATCTCGGCGTCGAGTTCGACAGCGGCGAGGAGTTCGACTCCTCGTGGAGCCGCGGCGAGTCCATCACCTTCCCGCTGGCCGGCCTGATCGCCGGGTGGCAGGAGGGCATCCCGGGGATGAAGGTCGGCGGTCGCCGACAGCTGACCATCCCGCCGGAGCTCGCCTACGGTCCGGCCGGTGCCGGACACCAGTTGTCGGGCAAGACGCTGGTATTCGTGATCGACCTGCTCGACGTGGTCGTTCCGCCTGCCGCGCCGGAGATCGAGCCCGCGACCGGACCGGCCCCGGCCGAGCTGGTCATCGAGGACATCACCGTCGGTGACGGCGCGGAGGCGCAGCCCGGCGGAGTCGTCGACGTGCACTACCACGGCGTGGAGTACGACACGAACAAGGTGTTCGACTCCTCGTTCCAGCGCGGCGAGTCCGTGAAGTTCCCGCTCGGCCGGTTGATTCCGGGCTGGCAGGAGGGCATCCCCGGCATGAAGGTCGGCGGTCGCCGCAAGCTGACGGTTCCGCCGGAGCTCGCGTACGGTCCGGCCGGCTCGGGCCACCCGCTCGGCGGCAAGACCCTGGTCTTCGTCATCGACCTGCTGGGCGTCTGACGACCAGAACTCATCGAAAGGCCCCGTGTCGCACTGCGATCCGGGGCCTTTCGCGATCCGGGCTCAGGCCCGGTCGGCGAATTCGAGGACCAGCCGGGCACCGCCGAGCGGGCTCACCTCGAAATGGGCTCGGCCACCGTGCAGTTGGGCCTGCTGGGCGACCAGGGCCAGGCCCAGACCGGAGCCGCCGCGGGCCGCGGACGAGCCGCGGTAGAAACGCTCGAAGACGTCCTCGCGCTCGGCCTCGGGGATGCCGCGGCCGTCGTCGTCGACGGTGACCAGCACGGTCTCCGGGTCGGCGCGCCGGGCGGCGAGCACCACGGTGGACGCCCCGCCGTGGCGGACCGCATTGGCGATGGCATTGTCGAGCGCCAGCCGGAGGCCGGCGGGCAGGCCGCGGATCAGGAGCGAGGGACCGGACTCCACCCGCACGGTGACGCCGGGGAGTTGACGCATCGCGTCCTGGGCGGCGAGGTCGCACAGTTCCACGAGATCGGTGCTGACGTGGTCCTTCTCGCTGGAGAGCTCGCCCGACGCGAGCCGCTCGAGCGCGGACAGGGTCGCCTCCACCCGGCCCTGGGTGCGGGCCAGGTCGGCGAGGATCTCGGCCCGCTGGGTGGCGTCGAGTTCGAGGGTGGTGAGCACCTCGATGTCGGTGCGCATCGCGGTCAGCGGGGTGCGCAGTTCGTGGGCGGAGACGGCGGCGAAGTCGCGGGCGGTGTCGAGGGCGGCGGCGGTGCGGGACTGCGCGTCCGCGATCCGGCCGAGCATCAGCTCGATGGCGTCGGCCAGTTCCTCGGCCTCTCGGACCCCCGACACCTTCGCGGCTTCCGGTGAGTCGCTGCCGATCTGGTTGGTGAGCGTGACGATCGGACGCACCGCGCGACCGCCGAAGATCCAGCCGAGGCCGGTCGCGGCGGCGACGGCGAGCAGACCGGCGACGATCACCCACTGCCGCTGGTCGGTGGTCACGTCGTTTGCCTCGGATGCCGGGACCGCCAGCGAGAGCAGCAGCGTCGACCGCGGGATCGGGGTGGTGTCGACCCGGTAGTCGACGCCGTCCACGCTGACCGTCGCGGCGCCGGGCTCGAGCGGGGGGAGCTGGGTGGGCGTGCTGACGACGAGGGAATCGCCGGAGCGGATGGTCACCGCGAACGCGCCCGCGTCCCCGAAGGTCGGCAGGAACGAGGTGGCCGACGCGACGTTCGCGATCAGCACGCTCGAGGCGGTGTCGAGTCGACGGTCCAACTGGCTGACGTTGTTCCGGGAGATCGCCACCGAGATGAAGATGCCGAGCAGTGCGGCGATGATGGCCGCGCCGAGGGCGGTGGCGGCGGCGACGCGGGCCCGCAGCGAATGGGAGCGCCGACGGCTCACGCGGCGCCCCGGAGCACGAAGCCGACCCCGCGGACGGTGTGCAGGATCCGTGGATGGCCGTGCGCCTCGAGCTTGCGCCGCAGGTATCCGACGAACACGTCGACCACGTTGGTGTCGGCGACGAAGTCGTATCCCCAGACGAGTTCGAGCAGGCGCTCGCGGGTCAGAACCACTCCGGCGTTGCGCACGAGGACCGCGAGCAGCTCGAATTCCCTTTTGGTGAGCTCGATTTCGACCCCGTCGAGGTTGGCGCGACGGCCGAGCAGGTCCACCGACAGGTCGCCGACCCCGATGCTCCCGGCCGGCGCGGGTGCGGTGGCGGGGGCGGTGCGCCTGCGCATCATGGCGCGGATGCGGGCGACCAGTTCGGCGAGGACGAAGGGCTTGACGAGGTAGTCGTCGGCGCCCGCCTCGAGTCCGGCGACCCGGTCGTCGACGGAGGAGCGGGCGCTGAGGACGCAGATCGGGATGTCGTTGCCCATCGCGCGCAGGGCCGTGACGACGCTGGCGCCGTCGAGGACGGGCATGTTCATGTCGAGCACCACGGCGTCGGGGGAGCGCTCGGAGACCACCGTCAGTGCCTGCGCGCCGTCGGCGGCGGTGAGGACGGTGAAACCGGACAGGCGCAGGCCGCGCCGCAGGGACGCGAGCACGTCCTGGTCGTCGTCGACGACCAGGACTGTGGCGGTGGCGGGTTCGGTCACCCCGCCATTGTGCCCGGATGCGAGTATCGATGGGTGTCGTCATCCAGCGCGGGCCCCGCAATCGTCTGGTTCCGTCGCGACCTGCGGACCGGTGATCTTCCGACGCTGACCGCGGCCGCGGCAGGCGGGGGCGAGGTGCTCGGGCTCTTCGTGCTCGACGACGCGCTGCTGCGCCCGTCCGGCCCGGCCCGTCGCGACGTCCTCTACCGCGCGCTGGCGGCACTGGACGACGACCTGGGCGGCAGGCTGTGCGTGGTCCGCGGCGACCCGCGCGTGGTGGTGCCGCAGGCGGCGAGGGACCTGGGGGCCGGCTCGGTGCACGTGAGCGCGGACTTCGGACCGTACGGGCGTGCGCGCGACGACGGGGTGGCGCGCGAGGTCGACCTGGTCCGGACCGGATCGCCCTACGCGGTGTCCCCGGGGCGGGTCAGGAAGGCCGACGGCGGGCCGTACCGGGTCTTCACCCCGTACTTCGGGCGCTGGCTCGACCACGGGTGGCGGGCGCCCGCGGACACCTCCGCGCGCACCGTCCCCTGGATGGAACCGAAGCTGTCGATCCGGGTGCCGATTCCGCGGCCCGATGCCGCCGGCCTGCAGGTGGGGGAGCGGGCGGCGCTCGACCGGTGGGCGGAGTTCGGCGAGGACGACCTGGCCGATTACGACACGGGACGGGACCGACCCGATCTCGACGTCACGAGCCGCATGTCGGTGCACCTCAAGTACGGGTGCATTCATCCCCGCACGATGCTCGCCGACCTCGCGGACCGGCCCGGCCGCGGACCGGAGGCGTTCCGGCGGCAGCTGGCCTGGCGGGACTTCTACGCGGACGTGCTGCACCACCGTCCCGAGAGCGCCAGGCGCAACTACGACCAGCGGTTCGACGCGATGCGCTACGACAGCGGGCCGTCAGCGGAATCGGCGTGGGCGGCCTGGTGCGCCGGCCGGACCGGGTACCCGATCGTCGATGCCGGCATGCGTCAGCTGCTGGCCGAGGGGTGGATGCACAATCGGGTCCGGATGATCGTCGCGTCCTTCCTGGTGAAGGATCTGCACCTGCCGTGGTGGCGTGGGGCGAGGTACTTCATGCGGCAGTTGATCGACGGTGACCTGGCCTCGAACCAGCACGGCTGGCAGTGGACCGCCGGATCGGGAACCGATGCGGCACCGTACTTTCGGGTGTTCAACCCCATCAGCCAGGGACAGAAGTTCGACCCCGACGGGGACTACGTGCGCCGCTGGGTGCCGGAACTGCGCGGCATCGCCGGACGGCGGGTGCACACCTTGGACGACGGTCGTCCCGCGGGCTACCCGGACCCGATCGTGGATCACGCCGTCGAGCGCGGGGAGGCGCTGGCCCGCTACGGCGAGCTGAAACGGGGCTAGGGTCGAGCGATGGGCATCGTGTACTCGAGCGTCGTGGACACGCCCCGGGCCGAGGTCTTCGCCTGGCACAGCAGGCCGGGCGCCTTCACCCGGCTGTCACCGCCGTGGCAGCCGCTGCGGCTCGTCTCCGAAGCGGACTCGCTGGCCACCGGCCGTGCGGTGCTCGCACTGCCCGGCGGGCTCCGATGGGTCGCCCGGCACGACGCGGCCGCCTACGACCCGCCCCACCGCTTCGTCGACGAGCTCGCCGCCGAGGGGCTCGCGTCCCTGCCGGTCCGAGCCACGTTGTCCTGGAGTCACATTCACGACTTCACCGAGGTGACCGCGGGCTCGACCCGGGTGACGGACCGGGTCCAGACGCCGGTGCCGGAGTTCCTGCTGCGGTCGACCTTCGCCTACCGGCATCGCCAGCTCGCCGGCGACCTGGCCGAGCACCGGTGGGCGAGCGAGCGGGGTGTCCGGCCTGCCGTGGTGGCGGTCACCGGCGCATCCGGTCTCGTCGGCTCGGCGTTGACCGCCTTCCTGAGCACCGGTGGGCACCGGGTGATCCGCCTGGTCCGCCGCGCGCCGCGAACCCCGGACGAACGTCGCTGGGATCCCGCCGACCCCGCCCCGGACCTGTTGGCGGGCGTCGACGCGGTCGTGCACCTGGCGGGGGAGTCGATCGCCGGGCGCTTCACCGGGGCGCACATGCGGGCGATCCGGGACAGTCGCGTCGGACCGACCCGATCGCTGGCGGACCTCGCGGGCCGCACGGACGGCGGTCCGCGGACCTTCGTGTCCGCCTCGGCCGTCGGGTACTACGGGTTCGACCGCGGCGACGAACTGCTGTCCGAGGACAGTGCCCGTGGCGAGGGGTTTCTCGCCGACGTGGTGGCCGACTGGGAGGCGGCCACAGATCCGGCGGAGGAGGCCGGCCTGCGGGTCGTCCGGGTCCGCACCGGCGTCGTGCAGTCCGCCCGCGGCGGGACCCTCGCGCTGCTCCGCCTGCTGTTCGCGGCGGGCCTGGGCGGGCGGATCGGGGACGGCCGTCAGTGGCTCTCGTGGATCGGGCTCGACGATCTGGTCGACGTGTACCACCGGGCCCTGTTCGACGGGTCGCTCCACGGGCCGGTCAACGCCGTGGCCCCCGCAGCGGTCCGCAACGCCGACTACACGCGGGTTCTCGCGCAGGTCCTGCACCGGCCCGCGATCCTGCCGGTCCCGGGGTTCGGACCGCGTCTGATGCTCGGTGAGCGGGGAGCCCGCGAGCTGGCGGAGGCCGATCAGCGGGTCGTCCCGACTCGGCTCGCGCTCGCCGGCTACCGGTTCCGGCACCCCGACGTCGAGTCGGTGCTGCGCCATCAGCTCGGCCGGACGAACGACCCGCGGTGAGGCGGTGGGTCCCTGCACGCCGGTCCGCGGGCTCGGGGCGACCGGCACCGAGCCCGCGGGCTGTCAGTAGTTGTGGCAGGTGTCGGCGACGGCGGCGATCTTGGCGTTGATCTTGTCAGCGTTCGGACCGGTGCGTGCCTGCTCGAGACGCTGGGCCAGCTTCGGGTGCTTGGCGGCGAAGTCGTCGACTGCCTGCTGACGCTGGTCGGCGGGCTTGGCGAGCAGTTCGGTCAGTTTCGCCTCGAGCTTCGGGTGCTTGTCGAGGCGCTCGGCGAGCTTGGGGGCGTTGGCCTGCAGGGCGGCGTCGACCTGAGCGAAGCTGCAACTGGTCTGCAGCAGCGGCTGGGCCGGCGAGGTCGTGTCGGCGGATGCCAGCCCCGGCAGCAGGAGGGCGCCCGCCGCTGCGAGACCGGCGACCAGGAGTGCGATTCCGAGGCTGCGCCCGCGTCGCTCGCCACGGACAGAACGGGAGGTGTGGGTACTCATGCGCGGAAAGCTAGGACCGCATCCTGGGAATCACTCGAGTCCGTCCTGTGGATGTCCTGAGCGTTTCGCCGGCCGGATCAGTTTGTCCGAATCGGCGCCCGGGACGTCGCGTATGCGCACTTCTCGCACCGGGCGCCGACGTCAGGAGTTCGACCCGCCGAGGAGCCGGGTGAGCGCGTCGAGCACCGCCGGATCCTCGATGGTCGAGGGCACCGTGTAGTCCTCGTGGTCGGCGATCTGGCGCATCGTCTTCCGCAGGATCTTCCCCGAGCGGGTCTTCGGCAGCGCCTGCACGACCGTCACGTCGCGGAACGTCGCGACCGCGCCGATCTGGTCGCGCACCATCGCCACCAGTTCGGTGCGCAGCATCTCGTGGTCGATGTCGGCGCCGGCCTTGAGAACCACGTAGCCGCTGGGGCGCTGGCCCTTGAGGTCGTCCTTGATGCCGACGACCGCGCACTCGGCGACGGCGGCGTGCTGCGCGACCACGGCCTCCATCGACCCGGTCGAGAGGCGGTGTCCGGCAACGTTGATCACGTCGTCGCTGCGCCCGAGCACGAAGACGTAGCCGTCGGCGTCGATGTAGCCGGAGTCGCCGGTCAGGTAGTAGTCGGGGAAGGTCGCCAGGTAGGACTTGACGTAGCGCTCCTCGTCGCGCCACAGCCCGGCGAGGGTGCCCGGCGGCAGTGGGAGGGCGATCACGATGTTGCCCTCGGTACCGGCGTCGACCTGGTTCCCCTCGCCGTCCACCACCTGCACGCGGTATCCGGGGACCGGCACGGTGGGGGAGCCCGCCTTGATCGGCATCGGGTCGAGTCCGCGCAGGTTCGCGCAGATCGCCCACCCGGTCTCGGTCTGCCACCAGTGGTCGATCACCGGCACACCGAGCTCGCGGGTCGCCCACTCGTAGGTGTCGGGGTCGAGCCGCTCACCCGCGGCGAACAGGGTGGTCATCGAGGAGATGTCGTAGCGGGCGAGCTCTGTCGCGTCCGGGTCCTCCTTGCGGATGGCGCGGATCGCGGTTGGCGCGGTGAACAGGGCCCGCACCTTGTGCTCGGCGATCACCCGCCAGAACGCGCCTGCGTCGGGAGTACCGACCGGCTTGCCCTCGTACATCACCGTCGTCGCGCCGACGAGCAGCGGCGCGTACACGATGTACGAGTGTCCGACCACCCAGCCGACATCGGAGGCGGTCCACATGACCTGGCCGGGGCCGATGTCGTAGATGTTGCGCATCGACCACGCCAGCGCCACCGCGTGCCCGCCGTTGTCGCGGACCACGCCCTTGGGCTTGCCGGTGGTGCCGGAGGTGTAGAGGATGTAGAGCGGGTCGGTCGCCGCCACCGGAACGCAGTCGGCGGGCTCGGCCTCCGCGACGGCGGCGTCCCAGTCCAGCCAGCCCTCGAAATCCGATGCCGCGCCGGGGATTTTGTCGCGGTTCTTCACGATGACGGTGGTCGGGGGGCTGTCGGTCAGGCCCAGCGCGCGCTCGACCAGCGGCAGGTACTCGATGGTGCGTCCCGGCTCGAGCCCGCCGGACGCGGTGACCAACGCCTTCGGCTGCGCGTCGTCGATGCGGGCCGCGAGTTCCGCGGCGGCGAACCCGCCGAACACCACCGAGTGGACGGCGCCGATCCGCGCGCAGGCGAGCATCGCGACAGCCGCCTCGGGGATCATCGGCATGTAGACGACCACCCGATCGCCCGCGGAGATGCCTTGTGCGGCGAGGACACCCGCGAACCTCGACACCTCGAGCAGGAGTTCGGCGTAGCTGTAGGTGCGGGTGGTGCCGAGCATGGCGGAGTCGTAGATCAGCGCGGCCTGCTCGCCGCGGCCGGCCGCCACGTGGCGGTCGAGGGCGTTGAAGCAGGTGTTCATCCGGGCGCCCGGGAACCACCGGTACATCGGCGCCGCGGAGTCGTCGAGGGCGCGGGTCGGCGCGTCGACCCAGTCGACGGCGTCGGCGGCCCCCAGCCAGAATCGTTCCGGCTGTTCGACGCTCTCACGGAAGGCCTCGGCGTATGCGCCCGTGGCCTGCTCGACTGCACTCATCGGCTGCTGTCCTCTCCCGGTACTCGTGCGCCTGTGACGCGCACTACACCCTAGGCGAACCCGCGGATAGTGCAGCGCGAATGTGCGGCCGACGCCACCTGCCCGTCGGTGTGCGGTGCCGATCCGTCGGTGAACGGTCGCCGGCGGTGACGGGCGGCCCACGTCGTTGCCTGGCGGACGCGGGGACACGTGCCGGCGTCGTACGGTGGAGTCATGACTCTGCTCGCCGAGGACCTGCTCCTGCTCCTGCTCGACGACGACACGGGAAAGCCGGTGGTGGACGGCGCGACGCTGCCCCGGGTCCTGGCCGGTGCGGTGTTGCTCGACCTGGCTCTGGACGGGGTGGTCGAACCGGCGGGTGCGGGCGGCGAGGTGAAGAAGGGCCGGCTGGTGCTCCGGGACCGTGCGGTCCCGACGGACCCGATCCTGGCGCACGCGGTGTCGCAGCTGCGGGGGTCGAAGCCGATGAAGCCGGAGCGGGCGATCGAGAAGCTGGACAAGGGCTTGCGCGAGGCGGTGCTCGGTCGCATCGTCGAGCGGGGTTGGGTGCACCAGAGCAAGGGCAAGCTGCTCGGCATCTTCCCGGTCAAGACCTGGCCGGCGATGGACGCGTCCCACGAGCAGGCGGTACGCGAGGGCCTGCGCGCCGTGCTGCTCGACGGTGTCGCGCCGGAGTCGCGGACCGCCGCGTTGATCTCGCTGCTGTCGGCGGTGGACGCGGCGCACAAGGTCTTCCCCGAGGCCGATCGCAAGGCGATTCGTAAGCGGGCCAAGGCGATCGCCGCGGACGAATGGGCGGGCGCCGCGGTACGCAAGGCGGTCGAGGCGGTGAACGCGGCGGTCATGGCGGCGGTCATCGTGCCTGCGGTGGCTGCGGGCGGCAGCTGACTGTAGCCAAGTCCACACAAGACCCAGGCCCGCGACCGCCCCGAACCGCGGCCCCAGTGAGAGGGGTCGTGGTCCGGGTCGGTGCGTTCTGGTTGTCAGCTCGCTATAGGCGGCTGTCTTCGATTGTGTGCTGGGACGGGTCTTCGCTCGAGGTCGATCCAGGCAGGCGGTACGAACCAAGGGTGGTTGTCGTCGCCGATGAACACGCTCCAGTCGCCCTTGTGGATCAGGCGGTGGTGGAAACGGCAGAGCAGCACCAGGTTCGAGAGTTTCGTTTCGCCGCCGTTCGACCAATGGTGAATATGGTGACCGTCGGTCCAGGCGGCGGGGCGGCCACAGCCGGGGAAAGCGCATCCGCAGTCGCGGGCGTCGAGGGCACGGCGTAGTCGGCGAGGAATGGTGCGAGTCGTTCGTCCGACGTCGAGGGGGTTGCCCTCGGCGTCCATCACGATCGGCGTGATCGATGCGTCGCAAGAGATGAGCGCGGCGAGGCGGTCGCTGATCGGTCCGAGCCAAGGCATCCAGGCTGGGCCGCGGCGAAAGAACGACTGCCGACCGGCGTCGGCGGTGCTGGAGGCCGCCTCGTTGTCGTTGCCATTGCCGGTGTTTCGGGTGGCTCGGGCGAGGTTGTCGAGTCCGACGAACACTGTCAGGTGGGGTCGTTCACCGCCTTCGCCGGGGGCGGCGGCGGTGTCGAGGTAGCGGCGGACGATGTCACCGAAGGCGTCGGCCCGTCGTTGCGGTGCGGAGCGTGGATCGGCTTGTGGGTCACCACTGGTGGTGTTGCGTCCGGGTTGCGGCCTGGACAAAGCCGACAGGGCCGTCATCAACTGTTCGCCGGTCGTCTTGTCGAAGTGTCCCTTGATACGAACCCGTCCGCCGGTGGTAGGGGAGGCGAAGAGTTCGTTGAGTTGGTCGTTTTCGTCGTCGGGTGGCGGCCCGTCGTCCTCGGGGGTGAGCATCGTCTTCAGTGCTGCCGTGCGGACTGTGGTGTCGTTGGCATTGTCGGTGGCGCCGGTCGCGAGCAGGTAGTCGGTGCACTGCTTCGCGCATTCGGCTGCCGGATCCTCGTAGACGCCGCCGAGGCATTCGGGCGCGATTCCTGCTGTGAGGTCAGGGATCTGATCGAGCAACCCGGTGATGGTATGTACCTGCTCGACGTCGAGGACGCCGTCGGCGAACGCGCCCGCGACCTCCGGTCGGCGGGTCAGGCTCTGTCCGGCGACGACGATGCGCTTCGCTTGCGAGGGGGTAAGTTTCGCGGCCCCGGACAACCATTCCTGAGTGGAGGTCGCGCCGACAGCGAGGGTGGCACCACGCTCGTGAATCTCGTGGACCAACCGCACACGCAGCGCATCGAGCTGCCGCAACCGCACCGACAGTTCCGGCACCAACGACAGCAGCGTGGACTCGTCGAGTCGCCACGCCTCTACGTTGCGGGGTGCGGTGAGCATCTCGACGATGTCCATGGCGTAACCATACTCGAACGTATGTTCGAGTTCAATGGTTCCGTTATTGCCACTCAACAATGTTCGTTCGGGTGAGCGGTCCCCGATCGGCGAGCGATGCCCTCTCCATGGTTACGCACCCGAAATTCATGACGACGCGACTGCCGTCATCGCCGTCGCGGCTGCGCCGAGCCGCAACCGGTTCCCTGTGCGCGTTGTCGAGCTCGAGCAGATCCTGGCCGACAGCGCTGACTGATGCCGATCCGCCTTGACGTGGATTCCGGTGTGCGCAGTCAAGCGGGCACACATTCGAGCATGGTGCGCATCCATCGATCGGAGGGCCGTTCGATCGAGGGGTGCGGCTACCTACATGCGGCCGCCGACGCCGCCTGTGGGGGCGATCAGCTCGATGGCGGCAAGATCTTCGGGAGTCAGGCCGAGTTCGACGGCGGTGGCGTTCTGGTCGACGCGTTGCGGGTTGCGGGATCCCGGGATCGGGACGATGTAGTCCCTGCGGGTCAGCAGCCAGGCCAGTGACAGCTGCGCAAGGGTGGCGTCCTTGCGGTCGGCGAGTGCAGTCAACTCGTCGACGATGGCGGCGTTGGCGTCGAAGTACTCCGGCGCCCACCACGGGACATGCTGACGGAAGTCGTTGGCGTCGTAGTGTTCACGGGCAACCACCGCGCCACTGAGGAAGCCTCGGGCCAGCGGCGAGTAGGCGACGAAGCCGATCCCGAGTTCCTCGAGGGTCGGGAACAGGAGTTCGGCGTCGCGCGCGAAGATCGAGTACTCGGACTGCAGCGCCGAGATCGGGTGCACCGCGTGCGCGGCACGGATGGTGGCCTCGTCCGCTTCTGACAGCCCCAGGTACTTGACCTTGCCTGCCTCGACGAACTCCTTCATCGTGCCGATCACGTCTTCGATCGGGACGTTCGGGTCGGGGCGGTGCTGGTAGAGCATGTCGATCGTGTCGACGCGGAGATTTCGCAGGCTGGCCTCGACGACCTGGCGGATGTGCTCGGGGCGCGAGTCGGATCCGAAGGAGCGGGTGAGGCCGAACTTCGTCGCGATGAGGACGTCGTCACGGATCGGTGCCAGCGCCTGACCGAGCAGTTTCTCGCCTTCGCCCCAGCCGTACATCTCGGCGGTGTCGAACATCGTCACGCCGAGCTCGTGTGCCTTTCGGATTGCGGCAATCGACTCGGTGTCGTCGGTGGGGCCGTAACCCGTGGCGGTGCCCATCGCCCCGTAGCCGAGAGCTGCGGCGTTCAGGCCCTGCCGGCCGAGATTGCGAGTGTCCATGATGACGCCCTTCGGGTTGTCAGAGTGGGTCAAAAGTGTCAGCCAATGACACATTCGGCACTGTACGCTCCCCTTGTGGGAAGTTCATCGACACCGGGTCTGCGCGACATCACTCGTGAGGCCGTGCGCACACGGATCGCCGAGGTCGCGGTCGACCTGTTCGCCCAGCAGGGCTTCGATGCGGTCACCGTCGAGCAGATCGCCGCCGAGGTGGGGATTTCTGCCCGCAGCTTCCACCGCTACTTCCCGGCAAAGGAAGACGCCGTCATCGGCGACCTCGTTCCCTGGGGCGAATTCGTCCGCGACGCCTTCGCCGCGCGGCCGGTAGGTGAACCTGTTTGGGATTCTCTGCGTATGTCCTTCGAAGCCCTGCTGGCTCAACCGAATAGGGACGAGCAACGAAGCAAGAGGGTCATGCGTGTTCTGACGAGCGCAGCGTCCCTACGCGCTCGCAACCTCGAAAAGCATCTGCAGTGGGCAAGTCTGCTCACGCCGCTCGTGCAGGAGCGACTCGCCGGTGATCTCGCGGTACTGCGAGCACGGACACTGGTGCAGGCGTCGCTGGTCTGCTTTGATGTTGCGCTGACCACCTGGGCCGAGCCTGACGAGACCATGGACGCTGTGGAACTCCTCCGTCGATCCTTCGTCACGCTCGCGCCCAGGACTCCGGCATAGGGTCGACCAAAGCGCTCTACGTCCCGTGAAGCCGGCCGCTGAAGGGCGTCTGCCTGCGATCCACAACCGTCACCGCAATACTCTGTGAACCGACGACACAATCTCGCGAGTCGATGACCGACGCTCCCCTCAGGCGGGCGCCGGAACCTTCGCCTGCTCGCTTCGAATGGCGATACTCAGGGCGGCGAGCAGGAGCAGCGAGGCGGCGAAACCGAGGAGGGCGCCGAACTCCTCCTGCGCGAAGAGGAACACCTGCGTCAGCAGTAGCCCGACCACGACGGAGGCCCGAAGCAGCCGCAGCGCCAGCATGTAGTGATGCCGCAACAGGCACCACACCCCGACAACCACCAGCGCGCCGGTGACCGTGCTCGACAGCTGGACCAGCAGATCGGAGACGTCGTCGGCCTCGGCATCGCCCGGGACGTCGGCGACCATCGCGACGATCACCGACACCACGGACACCACTGCCTGCAGCACGAACAGCGCGAGGACCGATCGGCGCACTGCGCGATGCCCGAGCACAGCGGCGGTCCGCTGCGTGAGGGTATCGATCGCGCGGGTGATCCTCGACTCCACGCCACCGGTCGGGGGCGGCTGCGAGAGCAGTCCGCTCCGGATCGAGTCCGCCAACTCGGCCAGGGCTGGGTCGCGCACCTCGTCGAGGGCACGCAGGGCGGACTGGTAGCGGATGTCGTCGAGCTGCTCGAGGGTGAGATCGGTGAGCGCCCGCACGCCTGTCGCGAGGCGTCGCCGATCGGACATCGCCCGCCGGAGCACCACTTCTCGCACCACGAGGTAGAACAGCACGAAGACCACGTACATGATCGCGACGGCGGGCTGGAAGAAGTAGTCGACGTCGGCGGTGACGAACTTGCCGACCTCGTCGATGAACAGGCCGAAGCCGATTCCGCCGGCGAGCGCGGCGCCGGTCCGTACCCGGCTGCCGTCGCCGATCAGCACCGCGACGATCGCGGCGGCCATCAGCAGTCCGCCCCACAGCACGTGCGCGATGTGCAGCCCGCCGCTCCCGCCGATCTGCGGGTAGCCGGTGGCCGCGAGGAACGCCCGGGTGATCAGTACCGTGGCCACCGCAGCGACCAGGAACAGCTCGAACCGGCCCAGTGCGGCTCGGTCGTAGCCCTCGGCCGAGGGCGCGGTGTTCACGGTCACGGTGTTCATCCGGGCAACCCGAGGTTGCGGTACCTGGCGATCCGGTCCGTGTACCGCTGCTCGGCGGTCGTGCCGACCAGTGCGGCCAGCTCACGCGCAACGGCCTCGCCGACCCGTTTGGAGAAGGCGATCGGCTCGTCCGCGGCATCGGGCAGTTCCGGGATGATCGCGTCGACCACGCCGTCGCGAAGCAGGTCGAGGGACCGGATGCCTTGGGCCGCAGCCATTCGCGGGGCGTGGGTGGTGTCGCGGTGCACGATCGCGCTGGCGCCCTCCGGTGGCAGCGGGGCGAGCCAGCCGTTCTGCGCGCAGAGCACCCGGTCCGCGGGCAGCAGGGCCAGCGCGCCGCCGCCGGTGCCCTGGCCGAGCAGTACCGAGACGGTCGCGGTGTCGAGGGTGACGAGATCGGCGAGGCAGCGGGCGATCTCGGGCGCGAGCCCGCGTTCCTCGGCCTCCTTCGACAGCGAGGCACCGAGGGTGTCGATGACGAGCACCAGCGGGATGCCCAGCTCCTGAGCGAGTTTCATCGCGCGCCGAGCTTCGCGCAGCGCCCCCGGGCCCATCGTGTGCTGGGCGGACTGGCCGCTGCGGTCCTGTCCGAACAGCACGCAGGGTGCGCCGCGGAACCGGGCCAGCGAGACCAGTACGGTCTTGTCGGCCTCGCCCTGGCCGGTGCCGCTGAGCGGAACCTGCTCCGTGGCGGCATATCTCAGCAGCTGACGGATGCCAGGACGGTCGGCCCGCCGGGACAGCATCACCGACTGCCAGGCAGGTACATCCGGGATCTCGGCGGGTTCGGGATGCTCGTCCACCCACGCGTCGGCCTCGCCGGTCATCACCCGCAGTGCGCGATGAAGCAGGTGCCGCAAC
This sequence comes from Rhodococcus sp. NPDC059234, assembly GCF_042754225.1. NCBI lineage: Bacteria > Bacillati > Actinomycetota > Actinomycetes > Mycobacteriales > Nocardiaceae > Rhodococcus > Rhodococcus sp. NPDC059234. The sequence continues at coordinate 41,175 of NZ_JBHZAH010000007.1, read as the reverse complement.
CACTTCGGCTCCACGACGCCGTCGATGACGCCCTTCGCGTACAGGTTCTCGGCGGTCTGCACGCCGTCCGGGAACTTCTCGCCGTACAGCGCCTGGTAGACGCGCGGGCCGAGGAATCCGACCAGTGCGCCGGGTTCGGCGACGGTCACGTGCCCGAGCGACCCCCAGGACGCGAACACCCCGCCCGTGGTCGGGTTGCGCAGGTAGACCAGGTACGGCAGGTGAGCGGCCTTGTGCACGGTGATCGCCGCGGCGATCTTCACCATCTGCACGAAGGCGACGGTGCCCTCCTGCATGCGGGTGCCGCCGGAGGTCGGCGAGGCCAGCAGCGGCAGGCCCTCGGCGGTGGCGCGCTCGACGGCGCTCACGATCCGTTCCGCGGCGGCCACGCCGATGGACCCGGCGAGAAATCCGAACTCGCAGGCGATCACCGCGACCCGGCGCCCGCGCACGGTGCCCTCGCCGGTGATCACAGACTCGTCCAGGCCGGTCTTCGCCTTCGCCGCGTCGAGGTCCGTGCGGTACGCCGGGCCTGCGTCCACCTCGATCGGCGGTCGGTCCCAGGAGACGTAGCTGTCGGCGTCGAGTACCAGGCCGAGGATCCCGTGGGCAGACAGTCGCGCGGTCATGCGCCTGACCATAGCCCTCGGCGCCGGTGCTACGACCGTCCGAAGGCCTCCTTCCAGGACACCGTCTTGCCCACCCGCAGAATAGAGCGCTGGTAGATCTTTGCCGCGACCGCCGAGAGCGTGACGGTGACGGCCAGCATGATCACGATGGTGCCGAGTACCTGCCCCGGCCCGGTGACGCCGGCCGCGATCCGCAGCGGCATCAGCACCGCCGAGAACGGTGGGATCCAGCTGAGCACGTTGCTCAGCGTGCCGTCCGGGTTGCTCACCGCGGAGAACGCGGTGAAGAACATCGCCATGATCAGCAGGGTCAGCGGCATCGCGGTGGAGTTGACGTCCTCCTGCCGCGAGACCATCGAGCCGGCCGCCGCGTAGAGGACCGCGAAGAACGCGAACCCGAGGACGAACCAGCCGAGGGTGCTCGCGACGGTGCCCAGAGCGGCGCCGGTCACGGTGAGTGCCCCGGTCGCCAGACCGGTGCCGACGCCGGCGATGCCGTACGCGGTGAGCTGCAGCAGGCCGACCGCTCCGATGCCGATGATCTTGCCCCACAACAGCTGCAGCGGTCGCAGGGTGGAGAGCAGCAGCTCGACCACCCGGCTGGACTTCTCCTCGACGACGCCCATCGCCACGTACATGCCGAACGCGAGAATCTGCATGTACAGCACCACCACTGCGGCGATGGACAGGGCGATGCGTTGTCCCCGTTCGGGATCCGGCGGGTTGATCGCGTCGACGGTGACCACGGCGGCGGCGGTGTCCTCGCGGAGCGCGGCGGTGTCCACGCCCTGCGCGGCCAACGTCGACTGCTGGGCCTGCCCGGCCACCGCCGCGTCGAGAACGGTGCGCAGTCCGGTGTCGATCTCGGAGTCGGTGACGGCCGTCGCGGAACCGTCGGGGTGCGGGATCAGGGCGACGTCGAGGTCGCCGGACTCGACGCGGCTGCGGGCGGTCGCCTCGTCGGGCACGGCCGACACCTCGACGAGCGTGCCGGTCTGTTCGCCTGCCGTGACCAGCAGGGCGGACAGTGACTGGTCGCCGACGAGTCCGACGGTGTCGCGGTTCTCGTCGCCGCCGCCGGAGAAGAGGGAGTACGCGACGATGCCGCCGATGATCGCGACCAGCACGATCACGTTGCTGATCAGGAAGCTCTTCTTCCGGACCTGGGTGAGGAACTCGCGCCGCGCGACCAGCGAGACGGCGCGGGCGTTGCTCAACGCGGTGGGGGTGCTCACGCGGTCACGACCTCTCGGAACAGTTCGGTCAGGGTCGGCCTGCGAAGGGAGAACTCGTGCACCGGACCGGTTTTCAGGGCCGCGGCCAGAACCGCCTGGTCGTCGGTCGCGGCGTCGATTTCGAGCACGGTGCGTCCGTCCCGGCGATCGACGGTGCGCACGCCGACCAGGCGGTCCGCCCAATCGGCCGCCGCGCCGGGCGCGTGCACCACGAGCTGTTGCGGCCCGGTGCCGCGGAGTTCGTCCACGGTGCCGACCGCGCGCATGTGTCCGCGGGAGATGATGCCGACGCGGTGGCACAGGCGTTGCACCAGATCGAGCTGGTGGCTGGAGAAGATCACCGGGACGCCGGTGGCCGCCTTCTCTGCGAGGACCTCGCTCATCACGTCGACGGCCACCGGATCGAGTCCGGAGAAGGGCTCGTCGAGGACGAGCACCGCCGGGTCGTGCACCAGTGCGGCGGCCAGCTGCACGCGTTGCTGGTTGCCGAGGCTGAGTGAGTCCACGGTGTCGCCGAGGCGCTCGGCAATGCCCAGCCGCTCCGTCCACCGGGTGACCGCGGCTCGGGCATCGGAACGCGAAAGTCCGTGCAGCTCGGCTAGGTACGACAACTGGGCGCCGACCTTCATCTTCGGATACAGCCCGCGTTCCTCGGGCATGTAGCCGATCGTGCGACGGACGTCGAGGTCGATCGGACGGCCGCCGAGCCGGACCTCACCGGCGTCCGCGGCCAGCACGCCGAGCACGATGCGCATGGTGGTGGTCTTGCCCGCGCCGTTGGAGCCGACGAAGCCGAAGATCTCGCCGGGCTGCACCTCGAAGCTGAGGTCGTCGAGGGCGACGACGTCGCCGTAGCGTTTGGAGACTCGTTCCAGGGCAAGGGTGTTCGCGGTCATGCGGCCTCCTGAAGGTAGTCGTCGGTGTCGGGGTCGGGTCGGGTCCAGGCGAGGATCATCGCGGGCGAGCAGCCGCCGATCATCAGGGTCGTCAGGGTGAGCAGGCCGCCGGCGTAGGCGATCCGGGCGCCGTCGCCGTCGGTGGCCACGCTGCCGACGACGAGATAGAACACCGGGATCATCACGAGGAACTGGGTGATGGTCAGGCCCGCGGACCGGGCGGCGTTCTGCTGCTGCACCTCCCACTCGTCCAGGGTGGTGGTCGGCGCATCGCCGAGGCGGCCGGAGACGATCTGCAGCGACGTCCAGATCGGGAAGAACAGCAGACAGGCCGGCAACCAGAGAATCGGCGCGCGGTCGAAGAAGTGGCACAGCACCCCGACCGCCGCCATGAACGCGAACGTCGCACCGAGCGCCAGGACCAGGGCGCGGCGGCGGCGCTGGGTGCGCCAGGCCGGCAGCATCCGGCCCCATTTCTCGGAGTCCGCGAGGAATCGTCGGGTCCGGCGGGCCTGGTAGCGCTCGACGATGGTGCTCTCAGCCATGATCGTCGCCCTCCTGTCGGGGTTCGCGGCGGTAGAGCTCGGTGGACAAGGGGGTGAACGCGGTACGTGAGAACACGGCCTCGACGGGCAGGGCGAACACCTCGCAGATCCGCATGGCGAGGTCGAGGCTGGGGTAGTGGTCGCCGCGTTCGAGGGCGCCGACGGTCTGCGGGTTCACCTCGATCAGCTCCGCCAGCCTCGCCCGGCTCAGTGAGCGTTCGGCTCGCAGCACCGCGATGCGGTTGAAGATGGGCCGCGACTCGCCCCGCCGTACCGGACTCATGCACCAGAGTGTTGTAAAAACACAACAGTTCGTCAAGTTGTTCGCCTGTCCGCTATGTCTCGATCGGGGCCGTGTCGATGCATACGACGCTGCGTAGTAGCGTCTGGTCATGCCTGTCGCGCCGGGGGAGCAGCTCGCTCGTCGAGTCCGCTGCACGTCCGTCGGCGCGGTGACCGTGGCCGTGGCTGTCGCCGCGCACGGAACAGCCGGTGGCGGACTGCCCACCAGCTCGGCCCTGCTGCTGCTCGTCGGCGTCGCCGCGGTCCTGTCCAGCGCGACCGTCGCGATTCCGGTGCTGCGTCGCGGAGCGGCGCCGCTGGTCCCGGTCCTCGCGGCCGGCCAGGTCGGGGCGCACCTGTGTCTGTCGATCGCGGGTGGACACCACCCCGGAGCATCGCCGGCAGGTTCGCCGGGGCAGCTGATGGTCGCCGCCCATCTCGTCTCCATCGCGGTCTGCGCCGCGCTCATCGTCGCGGCCGAGCGGATCGGTCCGCGCGTCGAGGCCGCCCTGCGCGCAGTCGCCGCCGCGCTGCTCGCGCGGGTCCCGGCGGTCGAGTTGCCACGCACATGGTTGCCCGTCGCCGACCGCCATCCGGTGCTCGCCGCGGTGGGCCGCGGTACCGAGCCACGCCGCGGCCCGCCCGACTTCGTCTGACCGACACCCCACCTCACCTCGCGGGCACGGCCGTCCGGCCGTCCCGCGGCCGACGCGGATCCGTCCGTGCGCTCCGCCGTGCGCGCACGCCCCCGCGCACCACCTAGACGAAGGAACGACACCCCATGACCACGACCACCCGATTCCGCCTCGTATCCGCCGGCCTGGCAGCGGCGACCGCCCTCGCGCTCGCCGGCTGCTCGAGCGGCGGCGACGACGCCCCGCAGGCGCAGGCGATCACCTTCACCGACTCCTGGGTGAAGGCGGCCGACAGCGGGATGACTGCGGCATTCGGTACCCTCGCCAACGGTTCCGGCTCGGACGTGACGCTCACCGAGGTCAGCAGCCCGGTATCCCCGCGCGTCGAGCTCCACGAGATGGCCTCGGACGGCAGCGGCGCCATGAAGATGCGGCAGAAGGACGGCGGCTTCACCATCCCCGCGAACGGCTCGCACACGCTCGCGCCCGGCGCGGATCACATCATGTTCTTCGAGCTCCCCGGCCCGGTCCGGGCCGGCGCCGACGTCCCGCTGACGATGCGTTTCGCGGACGGCAGCACCGTCGAGTTCACCGCACAGGTCCGTGACTTCGCGGGGGCCAAGGAGGAGTACTCGGAGTCGCACGGTGGCTGAGCTGAGCCGGCGGCGGCTGCTCGGCGCGGGCGCCGTCGCCGCGGGCGGTGCCGCGCTCGGGTGGGGCGCCGGCGCGGTCACGGGTCGGGCTGCGGCCACCGCGGCGCCGGGCACCGTGGACTTTCACGGTGCCCATCAGGCGGGGATCGCGACCGCGCCGCAGGCGCACACCACCTTCGTGGCGTTCGACCTGCGGCCGGGCACCGACCGAGCCGCTCTGGTGCGGCTGATGCGTGTGTGGACCGACGACGCCGCGCGGCTGACCTCGGGTCGCGCGGTGCTCGCCGACACCGAGCCGGAACTCGCGACGGCCCCCGCCCGGCTCACCGTCACGGTCGGGTTCGGTCCGGGGTTGCTGCGTGCCGCCGGGCTCGAGGGCTCGGCGCCGGCTTGGCTGAAGCCGTTGCCGCCGTTCGCGATCGACCGACTCGAGGAGCGCTGGAGCGACGGCGACCTGCTGTTGCAGGTCGGTGCCGACGACCCGGTGGCCCTCGCCCACGCGCTGCGCGTGCTGCTCAAGGGGGCGAGGGCGACGGCGACCGTGCGGTGGACCCAGCGCGGTTTCCGGCGGGCCCGGGGCACCGAACCCGAGGGCACCACGATGCGCAACCTGATGGGACAGGTGGACGGCACGGTCAATCCCGCCGCGGGCTCCGCGGACTTCGACGCACTGGTGTGGTGCGAGGGCGCCGAGCAGCCGTGGCTGGCCGGGGGCACCTCGATGGTGATCCGGCGGATCCGGATGGATCTGGACGCGTGGGACGAACTGGACCTTCCGGGACGTGAAATCGTCATGGGCCGCAGGCTTTCCGACGGCGCGCCGCTGACGGGGACCGCCGAACACGACGAGCCGGACTTCGCCGCTGCCGGACCGGGTGGGTTGACGGTGATCTCGGAGTTCTCGCACATCGCCAGGTCCCGGTCGGCGGATCCGCGGCAGCGTTTCCATCGGCGCGCGTACAACTACGACGAGGCCCCGTCCGGTGCGGAGATCTCCGACTCGGGGCTGATCTTCGTCGCCTACCAGGCCGACGTCGAGGCGCAGTTCACACCCGTGCAGCAGCGGCTCTCGGATTCGGACATGTTCAACCGCTGGACGATTCCGATCGGGTCCGCGGTGTTCGCGATCCCGCCCGGGTGCCGGGAGGGGGAGTACCTGGGGCAGGCGCTGCTCAGTCTTCGCTGAGGCTGCCCGACTCCATCCGCCACCGCCGGGTGCTGCGCATCGTGTCCAGCATCCGGCGGTCGTGGGTGACCAGCAGCAGGGTGCCCTCGTACTCGTCCATCGCTCGTTCGAGCTGCTCGATTGCGGGCAGGTCCAGGTGGTTGGTCGGCTCGTCGAGCACCAGCAGGTTCACCCCGCGTGCCTGCAGCAGAGCGAGTGCCGCCCTTGTCCTTTCGCCGGGGGACAGCGAGTTCGCCGGCCGCAGCACGTGCGCACCGCGCAGTCCGAACTTCGCCAGCAGGGTGCGCACCTCGGCGTCCGGCCAGTCCGGCACCTGCGCGCCGAACGCCGCCGCCAACGCCTCGTCGCCCTCGAAGAGGCCGCGTGCCTGGTCCACCTCGCCGACCGCGACGCCCGACCCGAGTGCCGCGGTGCCCTCGTCGGGTGTCAGCTTGCCGAGCAGGACCCGGAGCAGGGTGGTCTTGCCCGATCCGTTCGGGCCCGTGACGAGAATTCGGTCGCCCCAGTCGATCTGGGTGGTGACGGGTCCGAGGCGGAACGTTTCACGTTGAACCACCGCGCCGCCGAGCGTGGCGACCACGCTGCCGCTGCGCGGGGCGTCGGCAATCTGCATGCGCAGTTCCCACTCCTTGCGCGGCTCCTCGACCACCTCGAGGCGCTCGATCCGGCGCTGCGTCTGCCGTGCCTTCGCGGCCTGCTTCTCGGTGGACTCGGCACGCGCCTTGCGTCCCATCTTGTCGGAGTCCGAGCCCTTGGCCTTACGGCGTGCGTTGCGGACGCCGTGCTCGAGCCAGTTGCGTTGCATCTGCGCGCGATCCTCGAGGCCCGCCTTGGTGTCGGCGTACTCCTCGTAGCGGTCCCGCGCGTGCTGGCGGGCGATGGCACGCTCGGCGAGGTACGAGTCGTAGCTGCCGTCGTAGACCGAGATCTGCTGCTGCGCCAGGTCGAGTTCGACGATCCCGGTCACCGTGCGCGCCAGGAACTCTCGGTCGTGGCTGACCACCACGATGCCGGCGCGTGCCTCCGCGACGAAGCGCTCGAGCCGCTCGAGCCCGTCGAGGTCCAGGTCGTTGGTCGGCTCGTCGAGGAGCAGCATGTCGTAGCGCGACAGCAGCAGCGAGGCCAGGCCCGCGCGCGCCGCCTGGCCGCCGGAGAGTGCGGTCATCTCGGCCGTCAGCCCGACGTCGAGGCCCAGGTCGGCGAGCACCTTCTCCGCGCGCTCGGCCAGGTCGGCCCCGCCGAGCGCGAGCCAGCGCTCGAGGGCGTGCGAGTACCGGTCGTCCCCGCCCTCCTCGCCGAGCGACTCCGCGGCCGCGTTCATCTCCGTCTCCGCCTCGGTGACTCCGGTGCGCCTGCCGAGGAAGTCCTCGACGGTCTCGCCGGTCAGGCGTTCGGGTTCCTGGGTGAGGTGGCCGACGGTCGCGTGTGGCGGGCTGAGCGTGACCGAGCCCTCGATGTCGGCGGTGCTGTGACCGGACAGGATCGACAGCAGGGTGGACTTGCCCGCCCCGTTCACGCCGACGAGGCCGACGACGTCGCCCGGTGCGACGACCAGGTCGAGGTCGGAGAAGAGGAGGCGCTCGCCGCGGGATGCGGACAGCCCGTCGGCGTGCAGGGTGGCGGTCATGGGTCGATTCTCTCAGGAGGTGCCAGGAACAAGTCTGCGGTGGGATCGGTTGTCTGGTTGCATGACCTCTGTGAGCCCAGTACCGACCGTGTCCCTCAGCGACGGCAACAGCATCCCCCAGCTCGGGTTCGGGGTGTGGCAGGTGCCGGACGACGAGAGTTACACCTCGGTGACCAGTGCATTGAGCATCGGGTACAGGAGCATCGACACCGCCGCCATCTACGGCAACGAGGCGGGCACCGGCCGGGCGATCGCGGATTCGGGCATCGCCCGCGACGAGCTGTTCGTCACCACCAAGATCTGGAACGGCACCGCGCAGCCGTGGACGCGGGACGCGGTCTTCTTCGAGTTCGAGGCTTCGCTCAACAGGCTCGGCCTGGACTACCTCGACCTGTACCTGATCCACTGGCCGCGGGCCGTGCGCGAGGACTACATCACCATTTGGCGGGCGTTCGCCGAGCTGAAGGCCGACGGTCGGGTGCGGTCCATCGGCGTCTCGAACTTCCAGCCGCCGCAGCTGACCCGGATCGTCGACGAGACCGGGGTCTCGCCGGTGATCAACCAGGTCGAGGTGCATCCCGACTTCGCCCAGCCCGAGCTGCGGGCCTTCCACGCCGAGCGCGGCATCGTCACCGAGGCCTGGTCGCCGCTGGGACAGGGCAGGGGGCTGCTCGACGACCCCGTCCTCGGACGCATCGCCGAGAAGCACCAGCGGTCCACCGCCCAGGTGGTGCTGCGCTGGCACCTGCAGCTCGGCACCGTGGTGATCCCGAAGTCCGTGACGCCGTACCGGATTCGTCAGAACTTCACGGTATTCGACTTCGAGCTCGACGCAGACGACCTCGCCGCGATCGCGGGACTCGACGTGGGCAACCGGCTCGGTCCGAACCCCGACGAGTTCGATCTCGGCTAGTCGCCCGATTCCTCGCCGCGCCCGTCGTCGGGTGGTCGCGCCGGCACCAGGCCGGCCACCCGGGCGGCCAGGCACACCAGCGCGGTGGTGAGCAGGGCCGCGCCGATCGTGTCGGTGACGAAGTGGTAGCCGTTGGTGACCAGGCCGAGCATGCCGAGGGCGCACACCACCGCCGCGATCGTCACCGCCCACCACCGGACCCCGACGACGAGTAGCGCCATTCCGGCCACGACCACGACCATCGTGGTGTGCCCGCTCGGGTACTCCAGGTAGGGGCCGTTACGGCGGTCGAACAGCCGCTTGAGCGCCTGGGTGATCGCCAGGACCAGCCACGGGCACAGCGCGACGACCGCCGCGAGCCGCCACTGCCTTCGCCACAGCGCGAGCGCCAGCGCAGCCGCGAGTACCGGTCCCAGCAGCCACCAGTCGGTGAACGCCAGCAGCCACGTCGGCCGGGACCCGGTCACTTCGGTGGCGCCGTCCAGGAACGCCGCGTCGAGCGGGGTGGAGCCGCGGCCGACGGCGAGGCCGAGCACGATCATGGCGAGCACGCCGACCGGCGGCCACCAGCGGAGCGCGTTCCGGGTAGTCATCGGTTCGAAACTAGCGCGGCTCTCGGTCAGCGCGGAGACTGAGGCGGTGAGCGCTCCCGCAGAAGTGACCGTGTACTGGCGGCCTGGCTGTCCGTTCTGCATGAGGCTGCGGGCGACGCTGCGGCTGCGCGGCCTGCATCCGCGTGAGATCGACATCTGGAAGGACCCGGATGCCGCGGCGTTCGTGCGATCCGTCGCGGACGGGAACGAGACGGTGCCGACCGTGGTCGTCGACGGCGTCGCGCACGTGAACCCGCCGCCTCGATTGGTCGTGGACGCGCTGCGTCGCGGGTGAACTGACGCGCTGCGTCGCGGGTGAACTGACGCGCTGCGTCGCGGGTGAGCTGACGCGCTGCGTCTCGGCTGACCTGCGGCCTCGGCCGCGCGGGCTAGGGTTTGTCCATATGCGAGCCCCAGCTGCAGGTCCGCCCGACGTCGTGACGTCGGCCGGAGCGCCGGACTCGGGCACCGAGCCGTGGTGGCGACCGACCGGCGCCCGCGTGCTGCAGTTCGCGGTCGCACTGATCGCGATCCAGTTGGTGGTGCGCGGCGTCGTCGCGGCGCGGGGCTACTTCTACTGGGACGACCTGATCCTGACCGGCCGCTCGGCGGCGTTGCCGTTGTTGTCGCCGGAGTTCCTCCTCTACGACCACGACGGGCACTTCATGCCTGCGGCCTTCCTCGTGGCGGGTGTCGCGACCCGGCTGGCCCCGTACCAGTGGGCGGTGCCCGCAGTGATGCTGGTGCTGCTGCAGGCGCTCGCCTCGCTGGCCGTGCTGCGACTGCTGACGGCCCTGCTCGGCCGCAGACCTGCCCTGCTGGTCCCGCTGGGCCTGTACCTGTTCTCGCCGCTGACGCTGCCCTCGTTCGCGTGGTGGGCGGCGGGGCTGAACGCGTTGCCGTTGCAAGCGGGCCTGGCCTGGGTTGCCGCGGATGCGGTGGTGCTGTGTCGCACCGGCCGGCGCCGCTATGCGGTGAGCGGGACGGCGGTGTTCGCCGGGTCGCTGCTGTTCTTCGAGAAGTCCGTTCTCGTCCCGTTCGTGGCCTTCGCGGTGGTCGTGCTGTTGCGCCGGGTCGACGGCCGTCGACGGCCGGTGCGCGGGACCCTGGTCCGTGGCGCCGCGCTGTGGGGCCCGGCCGCGGTGGTGCTCGCCGTCTGGGCGGCGGTGTACCGGTTCGCGGTGAACCCGACGGTCGCCGTGCACGACTCGGAGATGACGTCCGAGCTGCTGACCCACACGACCACGAGGGGCCTGTTCCCGACGATGCTCGGCGGGCCGTGGGTGTGGGATCGCTGGCCGCCGAGCCCGCCGTGGGCGGATCCGCCGACGGTGGTGGTCGCAGTTGGGGTGGCGACGGCGGTCGTGGTCGTCGTCGGCAGCGTGGTGTGGAAGCGCCGCGTCGGGTGCGTGTGGCCTGCGGCGATCGCGTACGTGCTTGCGTCCGAGGCGGCGATGGTGATCGCCAGATCGGGGCCGGGCACCACCTACGAACTCGGGCAGACGCTGCGCTATCTGGCGGACAGCTCAGTCGTGATCGCGATCGCGGTGGCGCTGGTACTGCGCGCCCCCGTGCGTGACCGCTGGGCGGCCGGGGCCGGCCCTCCCGCCAACGCTCGTCGCGCCGTCGCGGCCGGGCTCGCGGTGACGTTCGGTGCGAGTTGCCTGTGGTCGACGGCGACGTTCAGTAGGAGCTGGGAGGACAATCCGACGGTCGAGTACCTGGCCACGGTGCGGTCCTCCCTCGCCGCGCACCGCGACGTCCCGCTGCTCGAACAGCCCGTCTCGATCTGGGTGTTGCTTCCGGTCGCCCACCCGCACAACCTGGCCGGCCGGGTGTTCGCGCCGCTGCCGGACCGGCCAGCCTTCGCCGAATCCACGCCCGAACTCCGGATGATCGACGACGCGGGCGCGGTCGTCGATGCGGAGGTCACCTGGACCCGCGCGATCACCGACGGCCCGGTGCCCGGCTGCGGTCACCGTGTCACCGCCGAGGGGTCGGAACTGCCGCTGGACGGGCCGATGTCGAACTGGGAGTGGACGGCGCAGCTGAACTACTACGCGAGCGAGGACGGCCGGATCGACGTGGCCATGCGGGACGGTGATCCGGTGACGGTGCCGGTCCGGCGCGGACCCAACAGCGTGTTCGTTCGCCTCGTGGGCGGCGGTGACCGGCTGGTCGTGCGCAGCCTCGACCCGGGGCTGGCGCTGTGCATCGGGGTCGGTCCGGTCGGCGTGGTGGTGCCCGAGCCCTGAGACGTGCCCGCCGGGGGCCGGGCGATCCGCGCACGGGGATTGCACAATTCGCGCACGGTGATCGCCCCGGCCGTCGTCGCCCGGCGGGCGGGGACCGCGAGTGCGAGAATCGGGTGCATGACGCGGGGTGCTGCGCATGCGCACTGACCACCGACGTCGGAACCAGAAGCGGACGCCGCCGATCCCGTCGAACTCGATCACGCGGCCGAAGCCGATGCCCCCGACGCCGGAACGCGTGCCGGGCGCACTGTTCGCGGCCGGGCGGTACCGGTTGCTCGAGTCCTCTGCCGCGAGGTCGGACACCGAGTTCTGGCACGCCCACGACCTGGCGACGGGACAGGAGGTCGCGCTGACGGTGCTCGACCTCCGAAGTCGCGGGCCCGATGTCGCTGCGGCCGTCGCGGACTGTTTCGCGGGCACCGTCTGGTTGGGGCGGGTGAGGTCCGAGGCCCTGGCGCCGATCCTGGACATGACGGCCGTGCAGTCGTGCGCGGTCGTGGTGTCCGAGTGGTTGCCGAGTCGCTCACTCGCGGAGGTCGCGGCGAGCGGACCGAGTGTCGCCGGAGCCGCGGAGGCACTTCTGCCCCTGGCCCGCGGGGTCGAGGGTGCACATCGGCATCCCGAACGGGTTGTCTCCCTGGATGATCCGAATCGGATCCGAATCAGCGTGGACGGGGTCGCCTACCTGGCGTTTTCGGGTCGGCATCCGGATGCCGCTCAGCAGGAGGACGTTCGGGTCCTGAGCGCCGCGTTCGACGAACTCACCGCTGGGGCGGGATCTTGCGGTTCGTCCAGTGCTGATCTCGTCGTACGCACCCTCGAGTACGTCGTCGCGCGGGCCGCGGCGGAGACGGAGGATGCCGCCCGAGCCGCGGCGGAGACGGAGGCCGCCGCCCGAGCCGGGGCGCCCCGCAGCGAGACGGCGTTCAGTTCGGACGGAGGTCGCTCCGCGGTGGATGTTCGGGTGTTCGTGGCGATCTCGGTGCTGGTCGTGATTTTCCTCGGAGCGCTCGGCTGGTTCGTGGGGACCTCCCTGGTCTGAGCGGTGCGCGATCTGTGAACACGGATTCGACGAATCGCGCACGGTGCTTCGCGACTTCGAATCTCGAGCGGCGCTCGGTGAATTGGAGTGCGACAATCTCTGCTATGACGTGGGTTGTCGCGCATGCGAATTCGATTCCATCGCTGTGGGCCGGTGAGATCACCCGTCTGCAATGGGCGGGGGCGTCCAGCGGCGGAATGGTGTTCGCCCGTCCGCCGGACCGGAAGTCGGTGGAGTGGCTGTTCGCCGCCGGTGCTGGAAACCGCACCTCGACGCAGGTTGTCGGATTCGAGATCTCGTTCTCGCCGATGATGTCCGTGCAGGCCGCGGCATTCGCCGGGGGACCGGAGTGTCTCGACGCAGTCGTCGCCGCGCACCGCGCGGCCATCGACCGAGCGCTCGTCATGTGGGAACGGCATGCGACGGTGGTTCGACTCGACGTAGGCACCGGAGTCGAGTGGTGTCCCGCAGTCGGTCTCGTCGCGCTCGCCGACTCCGACATCTCCAGTGAGCGGCGCACGGTCCACACCCGCGTGTATGTGCCGGCCAAGGCGCCCGCCCTGCACGACGCGTTGTGGCGACCGTTGGTGCCCGAGCGGTTCCTCGACTGGCAGCAGTACGGCTGGGACGAGTACCACCATGCCCTTGCCGGCGGACTGAACTCGACGCTGGGCTGGGAATTCGAGCACCGCGACTCCACGCGCACGCCGTGGGGCAACCCGGCGCTCGAACTGGCAGGCACTCCGGAGCCGCGCATCGGCGCGCGGATACGGCCCGCCCTGCGTGCGCTCGCCGACGGCCCGACCGCGGGCTCGGTCGCTCCCGTCCACTGACCCGGCGAATCAGGCAGCGGGCGAATCCTCGGGTGTTCGGACCGTGCCTCGGACGAGGAAGGCCGCGACGGCGCCGAAGGCGATGAGCGCGATCGTCACGAGGGCGGCGATCGCACCGCCCGCGCTCGTGCTGCCCACCGCCTTGTCCAGCCCACCGGAGGAAAGGAACGTCGTCGGGTCGGTGAGGGCATGGAGAACGATTGCCGCCCAGATCGTGCCGGTCACTCGCATGGCGAGGTACATGCACATGCCGAAGGCGAAGGTGTAGACGACTGTTGCGCCAACCGTGGACAGCGCCATTCCGGAGATGAGGTTCACCGTGTGCATCAGTGCGAACAACAACGAGGAGACGACGGCGACGAACCGCTCACCGTGTCTGGCGTCGCGCAGGATCTGAACCGCCAATCCGCGGGTGGCCAGCTCCTCCGTCACGCCGACGCAGGCGCCCAGGACGAACATTGCCACGATCTGCCCACCGGTCCACGAATTCCACTCCGTCCCAGTCAGATGCGCGATGATGGCGGCTAGAACCAGCCCGGGGCCGATCCACATCCAGCCGCGTCCCCGGATGGGCTGACGCCCGAAGATCTTCCCGAGCATGCCGAGTCGGGTGGCCACGACGAGCAACGCGATCGCACCGATCGCGATCGGCAATGCGACACCGAGCAGGATGCTGGACGCGGAGGACAGGACATTGTCCTTGTCGATCCGGTCGGAGAAGATCGTCGTGATCAGCCGTGCCACAAGAAGATAGAAGACCAGGTAGGCCACCAGAAGCCCGATTGCCAGCCATACGCTGGGGCGTCGCCACCGAGCAACATCGCCGCGTTCATGCGTCATCGGCGGATGGTACCTGGGCGAACCGGCGCGGCGGACCGACGTCGCGCCGGGAACAGGAACCCTCGCTCGGGCTGAGTTATTGTCGAGCGAAACTCTTGGGGGAAGGCAGGGGCGGTTGCACGCAGGTTCGAGTGACTCGCGTTTGACGCAGCGCTTCCGGGGTGGAATCGACATGGCGGGTCCGGAGGGGATCGAAGTGTTCTCGGGCGCCTGCTTGTTCAGCGCCGACGAGCCGGCGAGGTTCAGCGCCTCGATGATGTCCACGGACTTCGGCGATGTCCGGGTCAACCGGATGCGGTCGACGGCGGTGACGGGCAGCCGTACCGGGAGCATGCTGGACGATGCCATGGGCGACTACGTCGCGCTCGGCTGCGTTCGCGCGGGATCCGTTGGTCTCGAGCAGGATCGGGCAACGGTTCACGCGCGTGCGGGCGACGTCGTGTACGTGGACTTCGGGCGGGGTTTCGAGCTCGACCTGTCGGACCACAGCGACATGGCGTTCGTCTACCTGCCGCGCACGCTGCTGGCCGCCAAGTCTCTCGACCCGCGAATCCTCGATGGCGCAGTCGTGTCCGGATCCCCGCTCGGTGTCGCGTTGGCAGGCCTGCTCGAGCCGTTGACCGCGCACGAGCCGACCTCGGCCATCGAGTCGTCGCTGATCGAGCACGCGGTCGTCGACATTGCGCTGGCCGTGATCCGCCAACCGTCGGATCGCGAACCCGATCCGCACGACATGACCATGGGCAACCGTGCCCGTGTGCACCGATTCATCGAGAAGAACTTCGCGGATCCCGCGCTCAACGTCGATCGTGTGGCGGCCGGCATCAACGTGAGCACCCGCTACCTGCACAAGCTGATGGAGGGCGAAGGGCTCACGGTCTACGGCATGATCCGCGGCACCCGGGTCCGATACGGGGTGGAGTTGCTCTCCGACCCCGACCACGCCGGACTGTCGATCGGCCAGATAGCCCGCCGAAGCGGATTCGCCGGACTCAGCCAGTTCGGTCGCGCGGTTCGCGAGGTCACGGGCTGGACGCCACGAGAGATCCGGCGGGGGAGCCTGGCTCGGGTGTGACCGGGTCAGCGGGACTCGAGGCTCAGGTGTTCGATCAGCTCCGCCGCGGCGGCCCGACCGCCCCGGTTCGCGCCGATCGTGCTTGCCGACGGCCCGTACCCGAGTAGGTGCACGCGTGGGTCCGCGGCCACCCGCGTCGCCAGGCGGCCGTCCATCGTGATGCCGCCGCCGGGTCCGCGCAGCCTCAGCGGAGCGAGATGGTCCAGGGCGCTACGGAATCCGGTGCACCACAGGATCACGTCCGCGCGCTGGAAGCCCCCGTCGGCCCAGCGCACCCCGTCGGCGGTGATCTCGTCGAACATCGGCAGGCGGCGCAGTGCGCCGCGTTCGCGCGCGGCCCGCAACGCCGGGGTCAGCGGTAGCCCGGTCACCGAGACCACCGATCCGGGCGGCAGCCCCCGTCGCACCCGGTCCTCGACGATCGCCACCGACGCCCGACCCTCCTCCGCGGTGTAGGGGGTGTCACGGAACTGCGGTTCGCGGCGGGTGACCCAGGTGGTCGAGGTGACGCGGGAGATCTCGTCGAGAAGCTGCACCGCGGAGATGCCGCCGCCGACCACCACGACGTGCAGGCCCTCGAACTCCCCGGCCGAGGTGTAGTCGCGGGTGTGCAGTTGCCGGCCGCGGAACAGTTCGGCGCCGCGATAACGCGGGACGAACGGATGCTCCCAGGTTCCGGTGGCGTTGACGATGCCGCGCACGATCAGCGCCCCGTCGCCCGTCTCGACGGTCAGCGGGCCGTCAGGGTCGCCCTGATCGCACACCACCCGCACGTGCTCGGGCCGCCGGACCGGTAGTTCGAATCGGCGTTCGTACTCGGCGAAGTACCGCGGAACCGCGTCGGCGGCGTGTACCTGCGTGGCGGCGGTGTCGTCGAGCACGTCGGTGAACGGCATGCCGGGGAGGTCGTGGACACGGTTGACGGTGCTCAAAGTCAATGAGGGCCAGCGGAACTGCCAGGCACCGCCAGCCTTCGGGGCGTGGTCGAGGATGACGAAGCCGATTCCGGCATCGCCGCCGAGCCGGCGCAGGTAGTACCCGGCCGACAGTCCGGCCTGGCCGGCGCCGATGACCGCGATGTCCACGTGCGTTTCCATGTTGGCAACCTCCCGGGGGTGAACGGTACGGTCACACCATGATCGGGACCAGCCGTGACGGTGACGTGGTGACCATCGAATTGCAGCGCGAGGACCGCCGCAACGCGCTCGACACCGAGCAATGCGTGCTGCTGCGCGACGCGATCGACGAAGCCGTCGACGCCGACGCGCGCGTGATCGTGCTCACCGGCCGTGGATCCGTCTTCTGCGCCGGCGCCGATCTCTCCGGCGACGTGTATGCCGACGGCTTCACCGACACCCTGCTCGAAATGCTGCACACCGTCGACTCCGCTCCCGTGCCGGTGATCGCGGCCGTCAACGGCCCGGCGATCGGTGCAGGCACGCAGCTCGCGATCGCCGCGGACCTGCGGGTCGTCGCGTCCGAGGCCTACTTCGCGGTCCCCGCCGCCAAGCTCGGCATCTCGGTGGACTCGTGGACCGTGAAGCGGCTCGTCTCGCTCGCGGGCGGCGGACCGGCGCGCACCGTCCTGTTGGGGGCGGAGCAGCTGAGCTCCGCCGACGCGCTCGGGTGCGGGCTGGCCAACAAGATCGGCGACCTCCCGCTCGCGCAGGACTGGGCCAAGCGCATTTCGGCGCTCGCCCCGCTGTCGTTGCGGCACCTCAAGCTCGTGTTCAACGACGACGGTAGCCAGGACGCCCCGAGCTCGGAGCAGCTCGACGCGCTGCACGCGGCATGGAGAAGTGACGACATGCTCGAGGCGCGAGCGGCCCGCCAGCAGAAGCGTGCCCCCCACTTCCGGGGTCGCTGAGATGGGCGTGCGGGCCGCACTGGCGGCCGCGGGTGCAGTGATGGGCGTGGCGGCGCTGGCCAGGGCCGCGTGGGGCGTGCCCGGCCAGATCGGCGCCTCGACCGCCGCGATCGCGCCGCACGCGCACGGTTCCGCGCGGTATCGCGGCAGGCGCTTCCACAACACGGACCCCAGCAGTCAGGTGGTGCGTGGGTCCGAGTCGAGCCTGTTGTCCTCGATCCTGACCCGTGGACGTCTCGGCCGCCCCCGGCGGCCGATCCCGATCGCGACGCCGTTGGCCCCTGTCGAGGCGGCAGAACTGGCGCTGACCTGGTACGGCCACTCCAGCGTGCTCGTCGAGATCGACGGGTTCCGGGTGCTGGCAGACCCGGTGTGGAGCCGGCGGGTGTCGCCGTCGCGGCTGATCGGCCCGGCCCGGCTGCACCCGACTCCCGTCGCCGTCGCGGACCTCCCGCCGGTGGACGCCGTCGTCATCTCGCACGATCACTACGACCACCTGGACAAGGCGACCGTCGAGGCGCTGGTGCGCACGCAGCGGGCCCCGTTCGTGGTGCCCACCGGGATCGGCGCTCACCTGCGGCACTGGCGGGTGCCCGAGGAACGGATCGTCGAGCTGGACTGGGACGAGCAGGTCACGCTCGGGGGGCTGTCACTCACCTGCACCGAGGCCCGGCACTTCTCGGGCCGGGGACTGCAGCGCAACACCACCCTGTGGGCGTCGTGGGTGATGCGCGGGTCCGCACACGCCGCGTTCTTCGGCGGGGACACCGGCTACTCCCCGCGGTTCGCGGAGATAGGCGAGCGGCACGGTCCGTTCGACCTCACGCTGCTGCCGGTCGGCGCGTACGACGAGCACTGGCCGGACATTCACATGAACCCGGAGGAGGCCGTGCGCATGCACGCCGACCTGTCGGCGGGCGACGACACCGCCGGGGTGCTGGTTCCGGTGCACTGGGCCACCTTCAACCTGGCCTTTCACCCGTGGGTGGAGCCGGTGACGAGGCTTCTCGCGGCCGCGGGGAAGTCCGGCACCCGGGTTCGCATCCCGATGCCCGGCCAGCGGATCGACCTGCTGCGGCCGGACGCCCAGCGGCGCTGGTGGCTCGGACTGGCATAACCTGGCGGGCATGGCCAACGAGGAGAATCCAGCCGAGCCCGGCGCTGTTGCCACCATCCCCGTGACCGACGTGGACCTGCGGGTGGGGCTGACCGCGAAGCAGGTCGCGCAGCGCAAGGCGGAGGGCAAGACCAACGACGTGCCGGGCCGGGCGAGCCGCTCCGTCACGGAGATCGTCCGGGCCAACGTGTTCACCCGGATCAACGCGATCCTCGGGGTGCTGCTGATCATCGTGCTCTCCACCGGGTCGGTGATCGACGGCATGTTCGGCCTGCTGATCGTCGCGAACAGTGCGATCGGCATCATCCAGGAGGTCCGCGCCAAGCAGACCCTCGACAAGCTGGCGATCGTCAGTGCCGCCAAGCCTCAGGTCCGGCGAGACGGTACGGCCGTCGCCGTCGCCCCGAGCGAGGTGGTCCTCGACGAGATCATCGAACTCGGCGCAGGCGACCAGATCGTGGTCGACGGCACCGTGGTCGAGGGTGAGGCGCTCGAGGTCGACGAGTCGCTGCTCACCGGCGAGGCCGATCCCGTACACAAAACCCCTGGCGCGCAGGTGCTTTCGGGCAGTTTCGTGGTGGCGGGCGGCGGCGCCTACCAGGCGACCAAGGTCGGCAGGGACGCCTACGCGGCCAAACTCGCCGAGGAGGCGAGCAAGTTCACCCTGGTCCACTCGGAGCTCCGCAGCGGCGTCGACAAGATCCTCAAGTTCATCACCTACCTGATGATCCCGGCGGGACTGCTGATCATCTACAACCAGCTGTTCATCAGCCAGCAGAACCTCGGATCGGCGCTCAACGGCATGGTCGCCGCCCTGGTCCCGATGGTGCCGGAGGGCCTGGTGCTGATGACCTCGCTCGCCTTCGCGGTCGGCGTGATTCGGCTCGGCCGCCGGCAGTGCCTGGTGCAGGAACTGCCGGCGATCGAGGGCCTGGCCCGAGTCGACGTGGTGTGCGCGGACAAGACCGGCACCCTCACCGAGAACGGCATGCGCCTGTCGGAGCTGCGGGTGCTCGGTGGCGACGAGGCCGAGGTCCGCGACGCGCTGGCCGCGCTGGCGGGCGACGACCCGCGTCCGAACGCCAGCGTGCTGGCGATCGCGGAGTCGATCGACCACGACCCCGGCTGGTCCTCCACCGCCGTCGCCCCGTTCACCTCGGCCAAGAAGTGGAGCGGAATCTCCTACGGCGACAAGGGAAACTGGGTGCTCGGCGCCCCCGACGTGCTGCTCGACCCGCAGTCCGACGCGGCCCGCACGGCCGAGGAGCTCGGTGCCAAGGGGCTGCGGGTGCTGCTGCTCGGCGCCGGCGACACGTCGGTCGACGACGCGAGCGCACCCGGGCACGTCACACCCCGAGCGCTGGTGGTGCTCGAACAGCGCGTGCGCCCCGACGCCCGCGAGACCCTCGAGTACTTCGCCGAGCAGAAGGTCTCCGTCAAGGTCATCTCCGGCGACAACGCGGTCTCGGTCGGTGCGGTGGCCAGCTCGCTCGGCCTGCCGGGCGGCGACCGTGCGGTCGACGCCCGCGAATTGCCGGACGACCGCGACGAACTGGCCGACGTGTTGGACGAGTCCACCACCTTCGGCCGGGTCCGGCCCGACCAGAAGCGCGAGATGGTCGGCGCGCTGCAGTCGCGCGGGCACACCGTCGCGATGACCGGCGACGGCGTCAACGACGTGCTCGCGCTCAAGGACGCGGACATCGGGGTGTCGATGGGGTCGGGCAGCCCCGCGACCCGGGCAGTCGCGCAGATCGTGCTGCTGGACAACAAGTTCGCCACGCTGCCGTATGTCGTCGGCGAGGGCCGCCGGGTGATCGGCAACATCGAGCGGGTCTCGAACCTGTTCCTCACCAAGACCGTCTACTCGGTGCTGCTGGCGTTGCTGATCGGTCTGTCGGGGGTGGCGTCGCAGATCTTCCACTTCGACCCGATGCCGTATCCGTTCCTCCCTCGGCACGTCACGATCGCTGCCTGGTTCACGATCGGAATCCCGGCCTTCATCCTGTCGCTGGCCCCGAACAACGAGCGGGCGCGCACCGGTTTCGTGCCGCGCGTGATGCGTTTCGCGATCCCGTCGGGCTTGGTCATCGGCATCGCGACCTTCGTCGCCTACGCGCTGGTGTACTCCGGTCCGGACGCGACCGAGACGCAGACGATCCAGGCGAGCACCACAGCCCTCATCACGCTGATCATGATCGCGCTCTGGGTGCTGGCGATCGTGGCCCGCCCGTACGTGTGGTGGAAGATCGTGCTGATCGTGGGTTCCGCGGCCGGCTACCTGGTGCTGTTCTCGGTCCCCTTCACCCGCGAGTTCTTCAAGCTGGACCCCTCGAACGTCGCGGCGACCACGGTTGCGTTCACGTGCGGCGCGGTGGGAATCGTGCTGGTCGAACTGGGGTGGTGGGTCTCCGGGCTGATCACCGGCGACAAGCGCCGATTGTTCTCGCTGCCCGAGTCGCCCGCGGCTTAGTCGCACGCTGCGCGCAACTGTGGCGGGTGCCGCCGGATGCTGTGAGACTGGGCCGGTGCGGGGGACCGACCCCCGAACGACATGCCGGAGGCTCCGCCCGAGAAGACGACAGGTGCCGGCCCGGCATCGGAAAAGGAGACGCAATGAGCTTCGTAGACACGTTGAAGGGCCTGTTCGGCAAGGGAAAGCAGCTTGCGGCCGAGAACGCGGACAAGGTCGAGGACGCCGTCGACAAGGCGGGCGACTTCGTCGACGACAAGACCGGCGGCAAGTACAAGGACCACGTCGACAAGGTCCAGGACGCAGCGAAGAAGGTCATCCCGCCGAAGCAGTAGCGCGCCCGCCGAGTAGCCCAGGAGTCGCAATGCCCGATCGTCGAACAGCCTCCCGATACACCGTGGAGTTGCTCTACGACCGGGACTGCGGCTTCTGCGTGCGGTGCGCAGCCCTGCTCGAGCGGCTGGATCGCCGTGGCAGGGTGGCGGTCGTGCCGCTGCAACAGGCCGGCGCGCCCGCCCGTTTCGGGGTCACGACCGACGAGGCACTGGACCAGGCGTGGGCGCAGGATTCGCGTGGCGGTCGCCACCACGGCGCGGGTGCGATCAACGCGGCCCTGTCCGGCGTCCTCGGCACCCGAATCCCGTTGTACGTCTACCGGATCTGGGGGATCCGTCAGCTTCAGGACGCGGCGTACCGAGCGGTCGCGCGGAACCGGTACCGGCTGCCCGGTCGGGGCGGGAGCTGCGCCCTCGAATGACCTGCGCCGATCCCGTGACGATCGGGCCGAGAGCGTTGTGGCCGGCGATCGTTGGCGGCCGGAACGGCCGCCGGTGCCGAGCGAGTTCAGGGTCGAGGTGCTGGCGCTGGACGCTGCGGACATCATTTAGGGCATGAACTTCACCTGGCTGCTCTTCGTCGTCATCGCGGGTGTCGCCGTCACCGGCCTCGCGAAGCGCCTCGGTTTCCAGGTCCCGCTGGTGCTCGTGACGATCGGCGCCGCGGCCTCCTTCATCCCCGGGATACCTCGGCTGGAGATGCCGCCGGAGCTGATCCTGGGGGCGGTGCTGCCACCCCTGCTGTACTCGGCGGCGCTGGACTTCTCCTTCAGCACCTTCCGTCGCAATATCGCGCCGATCCTTCGGCTGGGAATCGGGATGGTGGTGGTGACCACCGTCGCGGTCGGGTTCTTCGCGAACTGGCTGGTGCCGGAGTTCACGCTCGGAGCGGCCTTCGTGCTCGGTGCGGTGGTCGCGCCGCCGGACGCGGTGGCGGCGGTCTCGGTGGGCCGACGTCTCGGACTGCCCGCGCGCATGATGGCCATCCTCAAGGGCGAGAGCCTGGTCAACGACGCGGCCGCGTTGACGCTGTTCACGCTGTCCGTCGCCGCGGTCACCGGAAAGAAGATCGCGATCGACTCGCCGATCTTGTTCTTCGCCTACGAGATCGTTGGCGGGATTCTGGTCGGTCTGCTGCTGTCCGGCCTGGTGCGAGCGGTGCGGACGCGAATTGCGGACTCGCCGATGGAGACGGTGCTCGGGTTGGTGCTGCCCTTCGCGGCCTACCTGGCGGCCGAGGAGATCCACGCGTCCGGTGTGCTCGCCGTGGTCACCGCGGGGTTCGTCCTCGGTCGCACGGTCGGCGACGAGTCGGTGGACACCCGCATTCACGAACGCGCGGTGTGGCCGACGGTGGACCTGCTGCTCGAGACGTTCGTCTTCGCCTACATCGGCCTGCAACTGAAGTTCGTGATCGACGACGTGCGCGCCGAAGGGCTGCCCGTGCATCACGTGTTCGGATACGGCCTCGCGATCCTGGCACTCGTCATCGTGGTCCGGCCGGCCTGGATCTTCGTCAACCGGGGCAGGCGCAAGGTCACCCGATCGATCATCCCGGTGGCGGTCCCGGACGCCCGGCTCGACTGGCGGCAGAACCTGGTGATCTCCTGGGCCGGTATGCGCGGGGTGGTGACGCTGGCGGCCGCTTCCGGTGTGCCCCTGGCGACGTTGGCGGGCGACCCGTTCCCCGGGCGCGGCGTCATCCAGGCGGTCGCCTTCACGGTGGCCGTCGGAACTTTGCTCATCCAGGGTTCCACGCTGCCGACGCTCATCCGGCTGCTCGACGTCGCCGATCCCGACGAGGAGCTGCTCGCCGCGCAGCAGACGGCACTGGCCCGGCAGGTCTCGCGGTCCGCCGCCGACGCCGCGTTGCTCGAGGTGCTGCACGACCCGCCGCCCGGGGTGTCGGCCGCCGAGCTGGCTGAGCTTGCCGAGCGGGCGCGACGCACGACGGAGGCGAGGATCGCCGCCGAGCAGCAGGAGGATCTCGGGGAGCACGACGCCAAGCTCCGCGACGCGAGTGCGCTGTTCAACGGGTTGCGCAACCGGGTGCTCAAGGCCCAGCGCAGCGCGTTGATCGCCGCCCGCGACGCGGGCGAGCTGGACGACGAGGTCCTGCGCCGGGTGCTCGAGGGCCTGGACATGGAGGAGGCGGCAGCGGAGGCGCGGGTGCAGCGCCAGCGCTGGTAGGACCCCGGTGGACGGCGGGGCTCCCGGCGCACGACGGGCGGGGCCGCAGGTGCTGTCCTGTGTCCCCGCCCTCGGAGCGTGACCTACGCGGCCTGCAGGTCGAGTTCGCCGCCGGCCACGTCGACCGTGACCGTGCCGCCCTCGACGAGCAGGTCGTCGAGCAGCAGGTCGGCGATCTTGTCGTCGACCACCTTCGAGATGGCCCGGCGCAGCGGGCGCGCACCGAACTCCGGCTGGTAGCCGTGCTCGGCGATCCAGTCGACCGCCTCGTCGCTGAACGTGATGTCGATGCCCTTGGCGCCCAGACGCTTTCGGCTGTCCTCGAGCAGCAGATCGGTGATCCGATGCAGTTGCTCGGCGTCCAGCTTGCGGAACGTCACGATCTCGTCGATGCGGTTGAGGAACTCGGGCCGCATCGACTCGCGCAGTCGGGCCATCACCCGGTCCCGCAACGGCTTCTCGGCCGCCGCCGCGTCACCGGTGGTGAAGCCGAGCGCACCGCCCTTGCTGGAGATGATGTCCGAGCCGAGGTTGCTGGTCATGATCAGCACTGTGTTCGTGAAATCGACTGTGCGCCCGTGACCGTCGGTGAGCCGGCCGTCGTCGAGCACCTGTAGCAGCGTGTTGAACACGTCCGGGTGCGCCTTCTCGATCTCGTCGAGCAGGACCACCGAGTACGGGTTGCGCCGTACCTGCTCGGTGAGCTGGCCGGCCTCGTCGTAGCCGACGTACCCGGGCGGGGCGCCGACCAGTCGGGACACGGTGTGCCGCTCGCCGAACTCGCTCATGTCGAACCGGAGCATCTTGTTCTCGTCGCCGAACAGCGCGGCCGCGAGGGCCTTGGCGAGCTCCGTCTTGCCGACGCCGGTCGGGCCGAGGAACAGGAAGCTGCCCACCGGACGGTCCGGGTCGCCCATGCCGACACGGGAGCGCCGGACGGCCCGGGCGATGGCGCGCACCGCGTCGTCCTGGCCGACCACCCGCCGGTGCAGATCCCCCTCGAGGGTGCGCAGCCGGGCCTTCTCCTCCTGGGTCATCTGGGTCGCCGGGATGCCGGTGGCCCGCGAGACGACCTCGGCGATCAGCTCGGCGGTGACGGTGGGTGTGTCCGCCGCCGCGCCGCCGTCCGCGCCGTCGATCCGCCGCTGCACGGAGCCGATCTGGTCGCGCAGTGTGGACGCCCGCTCGTAGTCCTCGTCCGCGACGGCCCGTTCCTTGTCCTGCTCGAGCCGCCCGAGCTGTGCCGTCAGGGCCTCGGTGTCCACGCGCGGCGCGCGCAGGCTCAGGCGGGCACCGGCCTGGTCGATCAGGTCGATGGCCTTGTCCGGCAGCTGCCGGTCGCCGATGTACCGGGCCGACAGTTCGACGGCCGCGACGATCGCCTCGTCGGTGTAGCGCACGCCGTGGTGCTCCTCGTACCGGCCCTTGAGTCCGGACAGGATGGTGACGGCGTCGGCGGGGCTGGGCTCGTCCACGGTCACCGGCTGGAACCGGCGTTCGAGGGCGGAGTCCTTCTCGATGTACTTGCGGTACTCGTCGAGGGTGGTCGCCCCGACGACGTGCAGGTCGCCGCGGGCAAGCTTGGGCTTGAGGATGTTCCCGGCGTCCATGGCACCGTCCGCGCCTGCTCCCGCGCCGGCGATGGTGTGGATCTCGTCGATGAACACGACGAGGTGGTCCTTGTGCGCGGTGATCTCGTCGACGAGCGTGGTCAGGCGCTCCTCGAAGTCGCCGCGGTAGCGGGTGCCGGAGACCATCGACGACATCTCGAGCTGCACCACCCGCTTGCCGAGCAGCCGCTCCGGGACGTCCCCGTCGACGATCCGCTGGGCCAGACCCTCCACGATCGCGGTCTTGCCCACACCGGCCTCGCCGATGAGGACAGGGTTGTTCTTGGTTCGGCGCGAGAGGATCTCGACGGTCTGCTCGATCTCGAGCGCGCGGCCGATCACCGGGTCGATCCCGCCGGAGCGGGCGCGCTCGGTGAGGTCGATGCCGTACTGGTCCAGTGTCGGGGTGTCGGAGGCCTGCGCCGGCGCGGCGGTCCCGCCGCGGACGGCGGTCTGCAGCGACTCGGCGGTCAGGCCCTGCCGGGCGAGCAGCCGCCCGGTCGCGTGCTCCTTGTCGGCCGCGAACGCGACGAACAGGTGCTCCGGGTCGATGTACGTCTCGCCGAGCGCCTGCGAGAGCTGGTGGGCCTCGAGCAGCGCGGACTTGAGCGCGCCGCTGAGCGCGGGGGAGGCGCCGAAGCCGATGGGACCGCGTCCCTCCGGCAGCCGCGACTCGGCCGCCTCGGCAACGGCCGACGGCTCGGCGCCGGCGCGCTGCATCAGGCCCCGGATGGGATCCTGCTCGGCCATCACGCGGAGAACGTGCAGCGCGTCGAGCTCGGCGTCGCCGCGACCGGCCGCGAAACGTGCGGCAGCGCCCACGAGCTCCTGGGTGGATCGGCTCATGAGCCGGCTGATGTCGATACGGCCGGGACCCTCGGGCCCGAAGAATGCTGGCATTCCGAAGCCTCCTGCGGAAGTTGAGTGATACTGACTCAACTAACGTGACTGCATTGCAATCAATTCCCGGCCTTCGACATCTCGCCGTGACGCTCGTCACCCCAGGCTTCGCGTTGTTAGCGTGTGCGGCATGACCGAGCCCCGCCCGCTGGAACGCCTCCGGACGCTGTGCCTGGCCCTTCCCGAGGCCACCGAGCGGGTCAGCCACGGCGAGCCGGCCTGGTTCGTGCGCCGGGCGCCGCAGTTCGTGACGCTGTCGGATCACCACCACGACGACCGCGTCGGATTCTGGGCGGCCGCTCCCGCCGGGGCGCAACAGGATTGGGTGGCGCGCGACGCGGAGCGGTTCTTCGTGCCGCCGTACGTGGGCGGTCGGGGATGGATCGGGGTGTACCTGGACGTGCCGCAAGACTGGGACGAGATCGCCGACATCGTCGAGGACGCCTACCGGACGGTGGCTCCGCGCACCCTTCTCGCGCGCCTCGACGAGGCGGGCGGCGGCCGGTGACCGGCGCCGCCGTCCTCGCCCTCCTGGTGGTAGTGGTGGCCGCGCTCGGGGCCGCCGCGGCGTGGCTGCGGATCCGGCGGCCCGTGCTCACCACCCCGGAGGAGCGCGCGGTGCACGCGACCCTGCACACGGCCTCGCTTGCGGCGCGGGAGTTGCGCCGCGGGCTCGATGCCGACTCCGCCGCGGAGGCCGCGCCGCACCTGCGCACGCTGACCGGCGCCGATGCGGTGGCGCTGGCGTCCGCGGACGGCGCCCTGCTGGCGTGGCACGGCCCGCACGAGGCGCTGGGCGAGCAGTTCCGCAGCGCCGCCCGGCGTGCCGTCGACGGGCAGCGCCCGGTGCTCGTCACCGCGGGCGAGCTGCGCACCACCGAGGTCCGCGCGCTGATCGCGCAGCCGGTGCTCGTCGAGGGGGCCGGGGTGGTGGGAGTGCTCGGGGTGGTGACCACTCGTGAGCCCGGGCCGGGCACGCTCGGCGCCGTCACCGAGGTCGCCCGGTACGCGGCCGGCCAGATCGAACTCGCCGACCTCGACGCCTCGCGCGCCCGGCTCGATCGCGCGGAGGTGCGGGCGCTGCGGGCACAGATCAGCCCGCACTTCATCTACAACGCGCTGAACACGGTGGCCTCGTTCGTGCGCACCGACCCGGACCGGGCCCGGGAACTGATCCTCGAGTTCGCGGACTTCACCCGGTACTCGTTCCGCTCGGCGGGTGAGTTCACGGTGCTGGCCGACGAGCTGCGCAACATCGACCGCTACCTCACCCTCGAGCGGGCCCGTTTCGGCAACGCCCTCGAGGTGCGGCTGCAGGTGGCGCCCGAGGTGCTCGGGGTGGTGCTGCCCTTCCTCTCGCTGCAACCGCTGGTGGAAAACGCCGTGCGGCACGGACTCTCGGGCAAGCCGGAGGGCGGCACGGTGAGCATCGTCGCCGCCGACGAGGGCACCGACTGCGTCATCAGCGTGGAGGACGACGGCGTCGGCATGGATCCGGAGCTGCTGCGGTCCGGGTCCCTGGACGCGGTCGCCACCGGCGCGGGCGGCCCCAGCTCGAGCGAGGCCGCGCACGTCGGCCTGGCCAACGTGGACGATCGACTGAGGGCCGCGTTCGGCGACGACTACGGGCTGGTGGTCGAGACCGCGCCCGGCGCAGGCACAAAGGTGAGCCTGAGGGTGCCCAAGTTCCGGCCGGGCATCCGAGCGTGAGGCGGGCGGATTTCCGATCGCGTCCCGGATACGGGGCGCGTGGCACGATAGGTGCGTTGTGACACCGGACGCCCCACTGACCGTGCTGGCCGTCGACGATGAGCGGCCCGCTCTCGACGAGCTGGCGTATTTGCTGCGCGCGCAGGACGCGGTGGGGGAGATCCTCACCGCCTCCGACGCCACCACGGCGCTGCGGATCATCAAGGACAGGCTCGGCGCCGCCGCAGCCATCGACGCGGTGTTCCTCGACATCAACATGCCCGGGCTCGACGGGCTCGACCTGGCCGGCGTGCTGGCCGCGTTCGCGCAGCCGCCCGCGGTCGTGTTCGTCACCGCCCACGACGACCGCGCCGTCGCGGCGTTCGACCTCGGCGCCGTCGACTACCTGCTCAAGCCGCTGCGCGAGGAGCGGCTCACCGAATCCGTGCGCCGCATCGCCCTGTTGCGTCGCCGTCGGGAGTCCGCGTCGGCGCCGGCCGACACCGAGGCCGACGAGGTGATCCCGGTCGAACTGGCGGGGGTGACCACCCTGGTGCCCCGGTCCACGGTGGCGTGGGTGGAGGCGGACGGCGACTACGCCCGGCTGCACACGGCCACGGGCTCGCACCTGGTGCGGATCCCGATCTCCACGCTCGAGTCGCGTTGGCAGGAGGCGGGATTCCTGCGGGTGCACCGCTCGTACCTGGTGTCGCTACCGCTGGTCACCGGCATCCGCAGCGTGGGCACCGGCACCGTGGTGTGTCTGAAGGCGGTCGGCGACGGCCCCGCGGTGGAGCTGCCGGTCAGTCGGCGGCACACCCGCGAGCTCAAGGACCGACTGGTGCGCGCGCCCCGGCAGAGCTGGACCACGCGATGAGCGGGTCCGACGCCGCGACACCGCGCCCGCGGGAGCGGGTGGTGCTCGCGCAACGCCGGGGGGCCCGGCAGGTGCGCACCCGGACGGAGGTGCAGGAGCAGACCGAGGTGGGCGAGGCCCTGGTGCGGGCGCTGATCCGCGCGCAGCTGGGCCTGGCCTTGCGGCTGGCGCTGGTCGCGGCGACCGTCGTCGGTGCGGTGCCCCTGCTGCTGGTCGCGTTCCCCGGCCTCGCCGAGGTGAGTGTCCTCGGCATCCGGCTGCCGTGGCTGGTCCTCGGGGTCGCGGTGTATCCGGTGCTGCTGGCCGTCGGGCGCTGGTACATCCGGCGCGCCGAGCGGACCGAGCAGGAGTTCGCCGACCTGGCCGAGGACTGAGTGGGGAGCGAACGCCGTGTCCGGACAACCCATTCCGTGGATCACCGTGGCGGGACTGCTCGTCGCGGCGGTCGCCACCGTCGCGATCGGCGCCTACGGCGTGCGACTGGCGCGCACCACCTCCGACTTCCTGGTCGCCTCCCGCAGCGTGGGGCCGCGCTGGAACGCGGCCGCGATCTCCGGTGAATACCTCTCGGCGGCTTCGTTTCTCGGCGTGGCCGGGCTGATCGCCAAGTACGGGGCGGACGCCCTGTGGTACCCGGTCGGCTTCACCGCCGGCTACCTGGGTCTGCTGCTGTTCGTGGCCGCGCCGCTGCGCCGCTCGGGCGCGTACACGGTGCCGGACTTCGCCGAGTTCCGGTTGGGATCGACCCGGCTGCGCCGGCTCACCATGCTGGTGGTGGCGGTGATCTGCGTGCTGTACATGGTCCCGCAGTTCCAGGGCGCGGGCCTGGCCCTCGGCATCCTGCTCGGCACCCCGGCGTGGGTGGGCGCCGTCGTGGTGGCGGCGATCGTGATCGGGAACGTGGTCGGCGGCGGGATGCGCTCGATCACGTTCGTGCAGGGCTTCCAGTACTGGCTCAAGCTGACCGCGGTCGCGGTGCCGGCGGTGGTGCTCGGGCTGCACCTGCTCGGCGACCACCACGAGCTCGGGTCGCCGGCGCCGCCGACCGTCGGCGAGCGCACCACCGTCGACGTCACCACGGACGTCGTCGTCCAGGTGTCCGAGCCGCTGGGTGTGGAGCTGCGGGGCACCCTCGACGGCGCCGCCGTGCACGGCGCCCCCGCCCTCGCCCCCGGCGAGCACGTGCTCGGCGCCGGCACCGCTCTGGTGCTCGACCCCGGCGCGCCGGTGCCGGTGGTCGCGGGCGCGCCGGCCACCGGCGAGCAGTGGCTGCAACCGGGCTGGGGCTTCGGCGGCGCGCACCCGCTGTTCCAGGTGTACTCGCTGATCATCGGGATCTTCCTGGGCACCATGGGATTACCGCATGTGCTGGTGCGCTTCTACACGAACCCGGACGGCCGCGCGGCCAGAGCCACCTCGCTGGTGGTGATCGCGCTGCTCGGGCTGTTCTACCTGTTTCCCACGCTGCTCGGGGTGTTCGCCCGGCTGTGGGTGCCGCAACTGCTCATCACCGGCACGTCCGACGCGGCGGTGCTGCTGCTGCCCGGCTCGGTGCTGTCCGGGATCGGCGGGCAGCTGCTCGCCGGTCTGGTCGCGGCCGGCGTGATCGCGGCATTCCTGGCCACCTCGTCGGGCCTGCTGGTCAGCGTCGCCGGCGTGCTCAGCACCGACGTGCTGCGCGGGCGGGTCCGGGACTTCCGGCTCGCGGCGGCGGCGGCCGGGGCCGTGGCGCTGCTGTTCGCACTCGGCGCGGCCTCGCTTGACCTGTCCCGCACCGTCGGCATGGTGTTCGCGGTGGCGGCCTCGACGCTGTGCCCGCTGCTGGTGCTTGGTATCTGGTGGCGCGGGCTCACCGCGGCCGGGGCGGCCGCGGGGCTGGTCACTGGCGGCTTGCTGTCGGGCGCGGCGGCGACCGCGACCGCGCTGGGCGCGTTCCCCGGCGGCGGCTGGGGAGACTGGCCGTCGGCGGTGCTCGGCTATCCGGCCGCGGTCAGCGTGCCGCTCGCATTCGCCGTGATGGTCGTCGTCAGCCGGCTCACCCGTGCGTCGGTGCCCGCCGATGTCGGCCGGATCTTCACCCGCATGCACGTGCCCGAGCGGCTCGGCGTCGGCGCCGACCGCGAACCGTGAAGTCGCGGCTTCGCCGCGCTGTGCGTGATCTTCACCCCGGGAGGGGCACCGATCGCGCACGGGCGGTGGAGCCGCTCGTCGTGCCCGGATGACCGTCCGGCGCGCAGATCGACTTCTCGGCGTGTGACCGCCGCCACAGGCTGTTGCTGTGACGGGTGTCTCAATACGGTCTGAGCACGGTCAGGATCACTGGCCGCCACCTGAGACCGAGGAGTCCGCAGTGACCACAGCAGACCTGAAACCGGGACGGCCTGCGCCGGATGAGCAGGCCTTCATCGACATGCAGGCCAGCCCGCAGTTTCAGGAACTGCGAAGCAGGTTGCGCCGCTTCGTTTTCCCGATGACGGCGTTCTTCCTCGCCTGGTACGGCCTCTACGTGCTGCTCGCCGTCTACGCGAGTGACCTCATGGCCACCAAGGTGGTCGGCAACATCAACCTGGGCCTGATCCTGGGTCTCGGTCAGTTCGTGACCACATTCGTGATCACCGGGCTGTACGTGCGTTTCGCGAACCGCGAGCTGGACCCGCGGTCCTCGGCGATCCGCGAAGATCTGGAAGGACCGCAGCAGTGACCGAGATCCTCGCGGCATCGGGTACCGATGTCGGCAACCCCGCCCTCAACATCGCCATCTTCGTCGCGTTCGTCGTCATCACGATGGGCATCGTGATCCGGGCGAGCCGCACCACGAAGAAGGCCTCCGACTTCTACACCGGCGGCGCCCAGTTCTCGGGGCCGCAGAACGGCTTCGCCATCGCGGGCGACTACCTGTCGGCGGCGTCCTTCCTCGGCATCGCCGGCGCCATTGCGGTCTACGGCTACGACGGGTTCCTGTACTCGATCGGATTCCTCGTCGCCTGGCTGGTGGCGCTGCTGTTGGTGGCCGAACTGCTACGCAACACGGGCAGATTCACCATGGCCGACGTGCTCAGCTTCCGGCTCTCGCAGCGTCCGGTCCGGATGGCCGCGGCCCTGTCCACCCTGGTGGTCTCGTTGTTCTACCTGCTCGCCCAGATGGCCGGCGCCGGCGGACTCGTCGCGCTGCTGCTCGACATCCACGACAAGGCCGGCCAGGCCCTTGTCGTCGCGGTGGTCGGCGTGCTGATGATCGTCTACGTGCTCATCGGCGGCATGAAGGGCACCACGTACGTGCAGATGGTCAAGGCGGTGCTGCTGGTGCTCGGCGCCGGGGTGATGTGCGTGCTGGTGCTGCTGGCCGTCAAGGGCAACTTCTCGCAGTTGCTCGCCGACGCCCAGCAGACGGTCGCCGGCTCGGCGAACGACGCGGTCGCCGGTCGCGACCTGCTCGCGCCCGGCGCGAAGTACGGCATCAGCTCGATGTCGCGTCTCGACTTCGTCTCGCTCGGCATCGCTCTGGTCCTCGGCACCGCGGGTCTGCCGCACGTGCTGATGCGGTTCTACACCGTGCCCACCGCGAAGGAGGCCCGTCGGTCGGTGACCTGGGCGATCGGCCTGATCGGCGCCTTCTACCTGTTCACCCTCGTGCTCGGCTACGGTGCCGCGAAGATGGTCGGCCCCGACGAGATCCTGGCCGCCCCCGGCAAGGAGAACTCCGCGGCGCCGCTGCTCGCCTTCGAGCTCGGCGGCACCGTCTTCCTCGCGGTCATCTCGGCGGTCGCATTTGCCACCATCCTCGCGGTCGTCGCGGGCCTGGCGATCACCGCGTCGGCCTCCTTCGCCCACGACATCTACGCCAGTGTCATCAAGCGCGGCAAGGCTTCCGAGGAGGAGCAGGTGCGCGTCTCGCGGATCACGGTGGTGGTGATCGGCGTGGTGGCCATCGTGCTCGGGATCCTGGCGATGGGCCAGAACATCGCGTTCCTGGTCGCGCTGGCCTTCGCGGTCGCCGCCTCGGCGAACCTGCCGACCCTGCTGTACTCGCTGTTCTGGAAGAGGTTCAACACCACCGGCGCGCTGTGGAGCATCTACGGCGGCTTGATCAGCTGCCTGGTGCTCATCGTCTTCTCGCCCGCGGTCTCGGGCAAGCCGTCGTCGATGTTCCCCGGTAGCGACTTCGCCTGGTTCCCCCTGGCCAACCCCGGCATCGTCTCGATCCCGCTGGCCTTCGTCCTCGGCATCGTCGGTACCTACGTCGGTCGTCGGAAGCTCGAGGACCCGGCCAAGCAGGCCGAGATGGAGGTCCGCTCGCTGACCGGTGTCGGTGTGGAGAAGGCCGTGGCGCACTAGCGAGATCCGCCTCGCCCGCAGAACGTGTCCCGCACCTGGTGCCCCCGACCCAGGTGCGGGACGCTTGCGTCGGCGGTTCGCTACCATTCGTCAATGGCAAAGCTCGAGGTGTCGATCGCTGTCCCGCTTCCGCCCCAGGAGGCCTGGGAAAAGGCAAGCGCGCTGGACGAATTCGACAACTGGCTCTCGATCCACGACGGCTGGCGCTGCGAGATCCCCACGCGACTGTCCACCGGGACCATCGCGGAGTCCGTGGTGTCCGTCAAGGGCATGCGGAACCGCGTCAAGTGGGTCATCACCGACTACCAGCCGCCGCGCAGCCTGGTCCTGAAGGGCGACGGCAAGGGCGGGGTCAAGGTCAAGCTCACCCTGTCGGTGGCCCCGAAGGGCGATGGTTCCGTGGTGGGCCTGAACGTCGAACTCGGCGGGGCGCCGCTCTTCGGTCCGATCGGGTCCGGCGTCGCCCGGGCGCTCAAGGGCGACATCGAGGGTTCGCTGCAGAAGTTCGTCAGCCTCTACGCCTGAGCGGTTACGCGAGGATCGGTACCCGGGTCGAGTCGATCAGCCAGGTCTGGGACAACTCGTCCAGGGTGCCGTCGGTGTACAGCCCGTCGAGTGCGGCCGACGTGCACCGGGTCAGCGGGCTGTTCTTCTCGAGCACCAGGCCGAAGAACTCGGTGACGGTGTTCGGGCGTGGGAACTGGCCGACGAGAACACTGTTCGGCAGGTCGGCCTTGGTGATCTGGTAGCCGGTCGGAATGTCCACGACCAGTGCGTCGATGGTGCCCGCGGCCAGTGCGGCCTTGGCCTCGTCGTTCGTCGCGAATGCCGTCGGCGCGGTGACGGGTCGGATGGTCCCGGCGATCGCGGCGAGGCTGGTCGAGTTGGCGGCGGCGCCGAGACGGTAGGTGGTCAGGTCGTTGAGGTTGCGGGCGCTCGCGGCGGGGGCGCCCGCCATCGCCACGATCGACTGGGCCACCGCGTAGTACGGCGAGGAGAAGTCGACGGCGTCGCGGCGCTCGTCGACGATGGTGACCTGGTTGATGTCGAAGTCGAAGCTCTTGGTGCCGGGTTTGATCGCGTCCGCCCACGGCACCTGGACGAAGCGCACCTGGTCGGACCGGTATCCCAGCTTCCGGTAGACCGCCATGGCGACGGCGCCCTCGAATCCCTTGCCGTTGGCGGGGTCGTTGCCGGCGAACCACGGCTCGTACGCGGGGGAGTCGGTGGCGATGGTGAGGGTGCCAGGCGTGACGGTCGAGTCGCTGTCCGGCCCGCAGTCGCCGACGGCCGCTGATCGCGGCACCTTGCTGACGGCACTGGGCGCCGTGGTCGGGGGCGGTGCGGCATCCGCGTCGCCGCCTGTGGCGGAACATCCCCCGGCCGTGAGCACCGCGGCGGTGGTCAGCGACAGCAGGGCGACGGGTTTGCGACCTATGCGAGGCACTCGGACATACTGCCGAGAAGGTGGAGGGCAGGCAAGGTTGGCGGCCCTCCCGCG
Organism: Rhodococcus sp. NPDC059234; assembly: GCF_042754225.1. Classification (NCBI taxonomy): domain Bacteria; kingdom Bacillati; phylum Actinomycetota; class Actinomycetes; order Mycobacteriales; family Nocardiaceae; genus Rhodococcus; species Rhodococcus sp. NPDC059234. The sequence continues at coordinate 7,042 of NZ_JBHZAH010000007.1, read as the reverse complement.
CGCCGATTTCCCGTACAGGGCCGATTCGCGCTCGCGTCCGTTCGTACCTGGTTAGGCTTGTGCCTGTGCTGTGCCTTCCGTCGGCGCTCGTCTCGGGCGCGGTGACGACGGGAAGTTCCTCGGGGGACGAAGGGACATGTCATGAGAATCATCCGGTTCGCCAGGGCCGCCGTTGTCGTGCTGGCACTTGCCACCGTTGCCGCGATGGTGACGGCCGGCCCGGCGGTCGCGAAACCGTTGCCGACGGTCGTGCTGGTCCACGGCGCGTTCGCCGACGCCACGAGCTGGGACGGCGTCGCTGCCGACCTGCGGGCGCGGGGCTACCCGGTGGTGGTGCCGGACAATCCGTTGCGCGGTCCGTCCTACGACGCCGCTGCCGTCGAGAAGACGCTCGCCGGAATCTCCGGGCCCGTCGTGCTCGTCGGGCACTCGTACGGCGGCGCGGTCATCACCAACACCCACAACCCGAACGTGAAGGCGCTGGTCTACGTCGCGGCGTTCGCGCCTGCGCAGGGTGAGCCCGTGGCGCTCGCGCTCGACCCGATCCGGTTCCCGGGCAGTCAACTGGTGCCGCCGGCGTTGCAGATGAAGATCGTCGACGATGCCCACGCGATCGGCGGCAAGAACCTCGACGCGTACATCGCCGACGCGTCGTTCCACAAGGTCTTCGCGCCCGATGTCAGCGACGCGACGGCGGCGGTGATGCTCGCGCACCAGAAGTCGCTCGCGGTGTGGGCGAATCTCGAGCCGTCCGGGCCCGTCTCGTGGTCGGGGACGCCGAGTTGGTACCTGGTCTCCGCGAACGACACCGTGATTCCGCCTGCCGCGCAACGGTTCATGGCCGGTCGGATCGGGGCCCACACCAGCGAGGTCCAGGCCTCGCACGTGGCCCTGGTCTCGCAGCCCGGGGTGGTGGCCGACGTCATCGCTGCCGCTGCCCAGTCCTGACCGACGGCGCGAGCCGGGAGTCAGGCCTTCTTGACTACGCTCGACTTGAGCTGCATCGGGCCGATGCCGTCGACCTTGCAGTCGATGTCGTGGTCGCCCACGCCGCTGACCAGACGGATGTTGCGGACCTTGGTGCCGGCCTTGATCCCGGTCGGACTGCCCTTGACCTTGAGGCTCTTGACCACGGTGACGGTGTCGCCGTCCGCGAGGACGTTGCCGACGGCGTCCCTGATCACCCCGTCTCCCGTCGACGCGACGTCCTCGGTAACGGGAGTCCACTCGTGTGCGCACTCGGGGCAGACCAGCAGCGCACCCATTTCGTAGGTGTATTCGCAGGAACACTGTGGGCACGGCGGCAGGGAGTCGGTCACCGCTGAATCCTAGTTCGCTGGCGCACCCCGACCGGAGGTCGGCAGTGTGACGGTGCCCTCGGCAGGATTCGAACCTGCGACCTACCCTTTAGGAGAGGGTTGCTCTATCCCCTGAGCTACGAAGGCGCGGTGCCGGACGCGCACACCGTTGCGCAGTCTATCCGTCGCTACCGCGAGTGCGAAACCGCGGAGGGGTCAGACGGCGGCCGTCTCGGGTCGCACGGTTCCGCGGTGGAAGCCCTTCCGGTCGTAGAGCGTCGTCACGGTGACGCCGAGAACCAGCCCGATCAGCAGTCCCACCGCGGTCATCAGCACCGCGTGTCCGAGGTCGCCGGACCCGCCGCCGCCCAGGTAGAGCAGCGCCCGCACGCCGAGGAACACCTGGTGCATCGGCTCGAAGTTGGCAAGCCAGGCGTAGACGGTCGGCGTCGCCTCGATCGGGATGGTGGCGCCGGACGACGGCAGGCCCAGGATCACGAACAGGACCAGGTTGACCAGCAGCCCGGCGGTGCCGAACGCGGCCAGCACGGCCAGTGCCGTGATGCCGACGGCGGAGATCGCGAAGGCCCCGTACATCCACAACGCCAGGGCGTGCGGTGCGGGCATCCCGATGGCCGTGCTGATGGCCAGGTAGAGCCCGGACACGAGAGGTGCCAGGACGAGCATCACGGCCCATTTGACCAGCAGCGTCCGGAATCGGGAGATCTCGACGGCCGGGTTGTGCACGTACCGCGGGCCGAACTCCGTCGGGGCGAAGCCGAGCATGCCGTCGATCAGTGAGTGCACGATCATGCCGCCTGTGAAACCGGCGAGCAGCAGCAGTAGCGCGTAGTAGAACGCGGACAGCCCGTTGCCGGTGCCGTCGGGCAGCGGGTTGTGCGGCGTGGTCAGCACGTTGATCGGTGCGGCCAGGCTGAGCCGCGCCGCGCCCGACACCTGCGTGTTGCCGCCCAGTTGGGCGTCGACCTGTGCGGTGAGCTGCTCTCCGACCTTCGTGTCGACCGTCGCGAGCGCGGGGCCGGTGATCGCGGTGACGAGGCCGACGCCGAAGGTGCCCGCCCGTGGGTTGGTGAACACGGTGATCACCGGCTTCTCGACGTCGCCGGGGACGACGCTGGCCTTCGCCAGGATCAGCAGTCGCTTGGTGAAGTCGCTGGGGATGACGATCGCGCCGTACAGCTCACCGCTGTCGAGCTTCGACCGCGCCTGCCCGATCCCGATCTGCTGCAGGTCGACCTTGTCGGCGGGCACGTTCGCGACCAACGCGTCGGTGATCTGGTTGCCGAAGTTCTCCGGCTTGTCGCCCTCGGCGGTCGTGACGGTGTCGCCCTCGTCCTGGTTGACGATCGCGATCGGGAAGTCGTGGAGGTGTTTCTTGGGGTCGAGGATGCCGCCCATGTACAGGGCGGCAAGCAGCGACATCAGCAGGGCGACGACGACAATCGGGGCCAGCCAGAAGCGGGGCGTCCGCAGGACTGCGGTACGACGGTCCGGTGCGACGTCCTTCGGTGCGGTCACGGGTCGATTGTGGCAGCTGCACGGGTCGTGGGACGGCCGGTCGCCGAGCGCGGTCGCGTCGGGCGCAGAGAATCTTCGGATGTGAACATCTCACCCTGAGACAAGACGTGTGAATCACCTACAACGAGTTCACCCGATGGATGCTTCCTCAACTGGCAAGAGCGTCGAGCCGTGAGAGCTCGATGAGACAGGGGTACGGCGAGGCAGGCAATGCCGTTCTCACTTGTCCCGAGGCCCTTGACTTCGAACTTTCGACCGTGAACCGTCTCCGTCCGACACAAGTTCCACTGGCCGGTGGGTGCCCCAGATCACCTGACGGAAAGGAAGATTCGATGACCGACTTCGAGAGTCCCAGCGAGCTCGTCACCGCGTTCTGCGCCGAGTGGAAGACGGGCGATCCGGCCACCATCGCCGCCTACTTCAGCGACGACGCCGTCTACCACAACATCCCGATGGAACCGCTGGTCGGACGCGCGGCCATCGCCGACTTCCTGCACGGCTTCGTCGCCGCGTTCGGCGGGATCGAGTTCACCGTCCACCATCAGTCGGCGAACGGGGGCGTCGTCCTCAACGAGCGCACCGACCGCTTCGACCTCGGCGACAAGCACGTCGAACTCCCGGTCATGGGCGTCTTCGAGATCGAGGACGGCAAGATCGTCGCCTGGCGGGACTACTTCGACATGGCTCCGATCACGAGACTGCTTGCCGGGGAACCGGTCTGACGGTCGGTCGACCCGTCAGCCGGTCCGGACCCGGCATCGCCGCTCGTCACACCGCCTGCGGCCTTCTCCCGCAACAGGCCAGGACGGCGTTTCCGGTTGTGAGGACACAGAGCTACAGCGAGTCCGACGGATGTCGGCGGGAGGCGAGGGAGGTCCGTCGGGGGTCACTCGCTCAGGGGCGGAATCCGAGATCGGCGCTGAGCGCGTTCGCCTTCTCCACCAGCAGGGGAGCGACGTCTGTGCGGAAGCGCTCCGGTGTGGACCTGCCCGCGGAAGTGGAGCACGCGGCGACGCCCACGACCTCGCCGGTGGCGTCCCGGACGGGTGCGGCCAGGGATATCAGGCCCTGCTCGAGTTCCTCGGCGGTGAGCGCGAATCCCTCACGGCGGACCGCCTCGAGGCATGCCCGGAGCCCCCGTTCGGTGGTGACGGTGCCCGCGGTGAGCCGTTCGAACGACGAGTTCTCGATCACCCAGTCGACGGTTGCGGCCGGCGCCCACGCGAGCAACGCCCGCCCCATCGACGTGGCGTACGCGGGGATCCGGGTACCGACGGAGACGTTGATGCTCATGATCCGCCGCACCGGGACGCGGGCCGCGTACACGACGTCGGTCCCGTCGAGGACGCCCAGCGAAGCGGACTCGTGGGTGGCCTCGGAGATCTCCACCAGTCGCGGTAGCGCGGCGTCGATCAGGGCGTTCGATGCCGAGTAGTGCTGGCCGATGCTCAGCACACGTGGGGTCAGCGACCAGCGCCCGTCGTGGCCGCTCACGTAGCCGAGCTTCTGCAGGGTCAGCAGAATGCGTCGGACGGCGGGCCGGGACAGGTCGGTCGCGGTCGCCAGTTCGGCGAGCGTCGGATTGGGCTGGTTCGCGTCGAAGGCGAGCAGCACCGCGAAGCCGCGCTCGATGCTCTGGATGTAGTCGCGATCGTTTTCCGTCACAAGTGTCCTCCGCCTGCGTATTTCGGTGCGCGTCACGGCGCTGGTTGACAAAGCCTGTGACTGGGCGCACAGTATCAGCGTACGCACAGCGTAAGTGTAGTACGCACAGCGTACACATTGTTTACGGCGTCCCGCGCGCAGCCCGCGCCAGGCGCACTGAGAAACCGTCGGCCATCGCCGCCTCGAGGAGGACCCATGACAACGACCGCGAGCCCCACCGCCGCCGGATCGGGCAACGCAGCCACCGAGAAGTTCAGCAAGGAGCGGGTCAGCGCCGACACGACGCCGGAGCGGCTCTCGGCGATCGCCAAGGACGTGCTCGGTGCCTTCGCCGAGATCGTCGACAAGCACGGCATCACCTACGCCGAGTACCGCGTGCTCAAGCAGTGGCTCATCGACGTGGGGCAGTACGGCGAGTGGCCGTTGTGGCTGGACGTCTTCGTCGAGCACAACGTCGAGGAGGTCGCCTACCGGGGCCAGAGCGGCACCAAGGGCAGCATCGAAGGCCCCTACTACGTCGCCGACACGGCGACGCTGCCCGCGAAGTGCACGTTGCCGATGCGGGCCGACGAGGTCGGCACCCGGCTCGTCTTCGAGGGCCAGGTCAGGGGCCTCGACGGCACCGGCCTCGCCGGCGCGACCGTGGAGCTGTGGCACGCCGACGACCAGGGCTACTACTCGCACTTCGCTCCGCACATCCCGGACGGCAACCTCCGTGGAACCGTCGAGGTCGACTCCGAGGGCCGGTTCGAGATCACCACGATTGCGCCTGCGCCGTACCAGATTCCGACCGACGGTCCCACCGGATGGTTCATCGAGAAGGCCGGCTGGCACCCGTGGCGGCCCGCGCACCTGCATCTGATGGTCAAGGCGCCGGGCAAGCGGACCATCACCACCCAGCTGTACTTCACCGGCGGCGAGTGGACGGACAACGACGTCGCGACGGCCACCAAGCCGGAACTGATGCTCGACCCGAAGCCCGGTGCCGACGGAGTCAACCACGTCACCTACGACTTCGTCCTCGATCCGGCCGCTCAGTAAACCCGTTCCCCGAGAAAGTAACTCGATGACTGACCTGACGATCGTCTCCGTCGATACGACGATCCTCGACGTTCCGCTGGTACGCCCGCACAAGTTCGCCACCACCTCGATGGACGCGCAGCCGCTGCTGCTCGTTGCGGTCCGCACCGAGTCCGGCGTCGTCGGATACGGGGAGGGCGTGGTCCCGGGCGGTCCGTGGTGGGGCGGCGAATCGGTGGAGACGATGCAGGCGATCGTCGAGCGCTACCTCGCCCCGGTCCTTTTGGGACGCAAGGTCGACGATGTCACCGGCATCATGCTCGACCTCGAACGGGTAGTCGCCGATGCGCGGTTCGCGAAGGCCGCCGTCGACGTGGCGTTGCACGATGCCTGGGCCCGAAACCTGGGGGTACCCGTGCACACGCTGCTCGGCGGAGCCTTCCGCCGCAGCATCGACGTCACCTGGGCGCTCGGTGCAGCGCCGGCCGAGGAGATCATCGAGGAGGCGGCGGGGAAGCTCGATGCCCGAATGAACTTCAGCTTCAAGCTGAAGATGGGGGCGCTCGATCCCGAGACCGACACCCGGCGGATTGTCGAGATCGCACAGGCGCTGCAGGGCAAGGCGGGCGTCCGCGTCGACATCAATGCGCGGTGGGACCGGCTCACAGCGCTGCGGTACCTGCCCCGGCTCGCCGACGGCGGGGTCGAACTGATCGAGCAGCCCACTCCCGGTGAGCAGCTCGAGGTACTCGCCGAGCTCAACCGGCTGCTGCCGATCCCCGTCATGGCCGACGAGAGCGTGCGAACCCCGCACGACGCGCTCGAGGTCGCCCGGCGCGGGGCCGCCGACGTCATCGCCCTCAAGACCACCAAGTGCGGCGGACTCCGCCGCAGCCGGGAGGTCGTGGCGATCGCCAAGGCGGCCGGCATCGCCTGCCACGGGGCGACGTCGATCGAGGGTCCGATCGGCACCGCGGCCTCGCTGCACTTCGCGTGTGCGGAACCCGGAATCAACTACGGTTCCGAACTTTTCGGGCCACTGCTGTTCAGCGAGGAACTGTTGCAGGAGCCGTTGCACTACGCCGACGGGCAGCTTCACCTGCCCGAGGGGCCGGGACTCGGCGTCGAGCTCAACATGGACGCCGTGAAGACCTGGACCCGGAACTGACAGAAGGAACTCGAGGCAATGGCACTCTTCCACGTCCGCATGGACGTCGACATTCCGCGTGACCTCGACCCGACCGTTCGGGACGAGACCATCGCGACCGAGAAGGCGTACTCCCAGGATCTGCAGCGGCGCGGCAAGTGGCGGCACATCTGGCGAATCGTCGGGCAGTACAGCAACATCAGTATCTTCGACGTCGAGTCCGCCGACGAGCTGCACGAGATCCTGTGGAACCTGCCGCTGTTCCCCTACATGAAGATCGAGATCATGCCGCTGACTGTGCACGGCAGCGCGATCGGGTGAGCCGAAACGGCTGAGCCGAAACAACGACGACGCCGGCAGCGCACTGCGCTGC